>JAFSGG010000023.1 GCA_017434775.1 Clostridia bacterium | reverse complement strand
TTTGCTTTTCCATTTTTGTTTCCTCCCGAATCATTTGCCGCCAGGCGGAGGAAAATTCGTCCGGTACCTCGACGTCTTCATCCATTTTGCGGCAATCCATCCTCAATGCCAGCAGTGCGGCGCATTCCGCGCATTTTTCGGCATGAGCTTTCAGACGGGATGCATCCTCATCGGGAAGCATGCCACCCAGATAATCCTCGAGAAGATTTGAAAATTCCCTGCAATCCATTCCTGTTTTCGCCTCCTCTCATTTCTTTAGACGGATCGGGAAGAAAAAAGTTCCGATGATTTTTTCAAAATTGTGCTTAATTTTTCTCTTGCGCGGTTAATGCGGCTTTTTACGGTGCCAAGAGGCAATTCCAGTACCCCGGCAATTTCTTCATATGCCATGCCCTGCATATCCCGCATCACAATCAATTGCCTGGCGTCATCCGGAAGCGCCGCAAGGCCCTCCTTCAGCAATCGCATTCTTTCCTTTTCCTCCAGCCGGGCATAGGCCCCCGGGGATTCATCCGGAATATCAAAGCCCGTTTCCTCCTGCATTTTTTCCAGGGACAGGGCCTCCTTCCGTTTCCGCAATTCATCCACGCACACATTCATGGCGATGCGCGTAATCCAGGTGGAAAACTGAGCATCCCGCCGGAAGGAATCAAAAGCGCGGAAAGCGCGCAGCATGGTTTCCTGGGCGCAATCCATCGCATCTTCCCGATTTCCCATCATATGATAGCAGGCGGCATAGACCTGGCGCTCGCATTCCGCGGCCAGCCGTTCAAAATGCTCGGCATTTTGCTTGCGGGAGAATAATTTCAGTTCCATTTTCCGCCTCCTTTCCTCATTCAATCCTTGAACGCATTCATTATACCATAGTTTCAGAAAAAAAGAACGGGGCGCAGCGCTCCGTTCTTGTAAAATTCATTCTTCTCCCGACCAGGCAAACCGGGGAACCATTTCCCCATTGACCGATACCATTTCATTCCACATTTTTGCCGGACGAACCCACATTTCTCCCGTGCCATACAACGCCCGGTAGATGACCATAGGCTCCAGGGTTTCAGAATGCAGGGCAAGCCCCTCCACCCGATAGCTGTTTCCTTTATAATGACGATAAATCCCCTTGGGAATCCGGATCCGCATGCTTTCCAGGCAAAGAATGGGATACATAGGATCCCAATTGCTCCAGGAGCACATATCCTGCCACATTTTTTCATTTTCCCGGATTTTTTCCGGCAAAATCCATTGGGCAAATTGCACTTCTTCCGGCTGGTAGGTCATTTTTTCCAAAGGCATATCCTGATAAATCAGATAGTTATCCCGGATAAAGCAGCCGTCACGGTTGGTTTCCGTGGAAACAACACGGGTACGGGAAAGATCGGGCGTAAAGCCCATTTCTTCCTCGCATTCCCGCAGGCAGGTGGTCAAGCTGTCCTCCCCCTGCACGGCAGCGCCGCCGGCACAGCCCCACATATCGGGATGATTCTTTTTTTCCTTGGCACGAAGCTGCAGAAGGGTTTCCCCCTTGCTGTTGAGGAAGAATAAATCCACCACCAGATGATAGGTGTCTTTTTCCAGCTTGCTGCCCCGCTCCGCCGTTTTTCCAATCAGATTCCGGTTTTTATCATATAAATCCCAGATTTCCATATTGATTTCCTTTCGTTATGCTTGGCATTTGCGTTCCCTGCCGCCCACCACGGTCATGAACGGCTGCTGATGCAGAATTTCCATCGGATCCATTTCCGCAAAATCCCGGGGATAAATGGAAAGATCGGCCAGATAGCCTTCCCGGATACACCCCAGGCGATCATCCATCCCCACAGTCTTTGCCGCCAGACGGGTATGGCAGCCAATTGCCTCTTCCACCGTCAGGCATTGATCGGGAAGCCAGCCATTTTCCGGCTTACCATCATAATCCTTCCGGGTAACGGCGCAGTAAATATTCCCCGCCGGGGCCAGGGATTCCACCGGGCAATCGCTGCCGGAAGAAATGCAGACGCCCTTGTCCAGCAGCGTTTTCCAGTTATAGCTGGTCTTTGCCAATGCTTCGCCAACCCGATCGCCGCAGATATGCAGATCATATTCCACAAAGACTGGCTGGGCATATACATGCACGCCCATTTTCGCAATGCGCTCCAATTGCGCCCGCGAAGTAATCTGGCAATGCACGATGCCGTCAGGCAAATGATCCGTTCCCGGCACTTGCGCCCGGGCATATTCAATGGCGTCCAGCACCAATTCCACCCCGGCGTCGCCGATGGCGTGGGTGATAAAGGGCATCCCCGCCCGATGGGATTGCAGGGCGACGGAAAAATATTCTTCTTTCGTATACACCGGCACGCCCCTGGTATCCGGTGCATCCGCATAGGGCTGCTTCAGCCAGGCCGTTCTGGCGCCCAGGCTGCCGTCGGTGTAGAGCTTTCGCGGCCCCAGGCGGAACCAATCGCTGCCCTGGCCATAGCGATAGCCGGCACGCAGGAATTCTTCCATCTCTTCCTCCGTTGCAAGGGCGCATTGCTGCACCACCCGGACGGGCATTTTTCCTTCCTTTTCCAGTTCCCGATAGGCCCGAATCACCGTATGCATGGAAAAGCCGGCAGTACCAAGGTCATCGGAAAAAATGGCAGTCAATCCTGCATCCGCCGCAATCTGCATGCCGGAAAGCAGCAGTTTCTTACAGCTTTCCACCCCTTCATCCGTAACAACCGCATCCAGCAGATTCAGCGCATTTTCCGTCAGGATACCGGCGTCAAAATCAATTTCGCCGCCTGCGGGCGCTTTCGTCTGCGCATCAATGCCCGCCATCTGCAGGGCCACGGAATTGACAATCACCATATGTCCGCATACCCGGCGCATCTTCACCCCATGCCGAGGCGCAATTTCATCCAATTCCGCCTTGGTAATCAGCCTGCGATCAGGCCACAAATCCTGATTGAAGCCCCGGGCTTCAATGATCGTTCCCTCCGGCTGCTCCGCCGCACGCCTGCCAATGGCAGCCAATACTTCTTCCCGGCTGCGCATCCCATCCAGCACCACGCCGCGCCGGCTGGCGCCCAGGCTCAGAATGTGCAGATGAGAATCCATCAATCCGGGATAAACCGCCGCGCCCTGCAAATCCACCAGCCGGGCATTCTCATCCCGCATCGGCAGAATTTCTTCGCTGCCGCCAACCGCCGCAATCTTTCCGTCCCGGATCAGAATTGCTTCCGCCTTCGGCTGCTCAGGATTCATGGTAGTGATTTTTCCATTATAATAAATCGCTTGCATCTTCTTATTCCTCAGGACAGATTTCTCCCACGCCGGAAAGCACATAATGGGGACGATACGGGAATGTATTCATCATTTCAGGCGTGGTCACGCCGGAAAGCACCAGCACCGTATCCAGGCCCGTTTCCACGCCCGCCACAATATCCGTATCCATCCGATCGCCAACCATCACCGCTTCACCGCTGTGGCAGCCAAGCAGCTTCAGCCCGGTTCGCATCATCAGCGGATTGGGCTTTCCCACATAATAGGCGCTGCAGCCGGTGGTCAATTCAATGGGTGAAACCAGCGCCCGGCACGCAGGAATAATTCCCTTTTCAGAAGGGCCGGTCATATCCGTATTGGTGCCGATCAGCCGGGCACCTTTCTGCACAAAATGGACCGCCTTCAGAATGCTTTCATAATTATAGTTGCTGGTTTCCCCCACGATCACGTAATCCGGGTTCACGTCGTTCATGGTGATGCCGGCTTCATACAGGGCGTTGAACAGCCCGGGAGCACCGATCACATAAGCCGTGCACCGGGGACTCTGGCTGCTAATGAATTTGGCAGTTGCCAGCGCGCTGGTATAGAAATGGCTTTCATCCACATCCATGCCCATGCGGCTCAGCTTCTGGGCCAGCTCCCGGGGGCTGCGTTCGCTGGAATTGGTGAGGAACAAAAACTGTTTATCATTTTCCTGCAGCCAGGTGACAAATTCCTTCACACCGGGCAGCAGCTGATTGCCGTGGTAGATCACGCCGTCCATATCACACAAAAAACCTTTTTTTATGCGCAATTGATCCATAATAAAAGTTCCCTCCTATATTCATGCTCATCTATTGTACCAATAAAAAGTACAAAGCGCAAGCAGCATCTGCCTTGCGAAGAAAGGACGGCGGTGCTATAATGCAAAGAATAGAAAGGGGGAACACCATGGACACGCCGGAAAAGAAGCGCTTTGCGGAACTGGCCAATCGTGCCTGGAGCAATGGAAGCTATGTGTTTACCTCTTTTCTGGATTTAAATCAATTATCCCTCTTTCACGCTGCGCTGCCGTCCCTGCCCCGGGTGCCGTACCGGTTATTCGGCGGCGCGGAAGGGTGCGAACGCAAAATGCTGCGCTTTGGGGATGAAGCCCTGTGCGGCTATGATATGCCCTTCCCCATCACCTGCCTGCGGATGGCGCCGCTGAACAAAAAGTTTGCCGATAAGCTGACCCACCGGGATTTTCTGGGCAGCCTGATGGCCCTTGGCATGGAGAGGGAAATGCTGGGGGATATTATTGTAAAGGAAGACTGCGCTTATCTGTTCTGTCACGAGCGCATTGCTGACTATATCTGCCGGAACCTGACCCAGGTGAAGCACACCACCATTTTCTGTGAAGTCAGCACCGCACCGCCGGAAGGGGATCTGTTCCGCACGGAAAAGCGGGTGGTGCAGCTTTCCTCGGAACGGCTGGATGCACTCATTGCCCATGTGTTCAAAATGAGCCGGGGCGATGCCCAGACCCTTTTCCCCATGGGCAAGATTTTCGTGGACGGCAAGCTCTGCGAAAGCCCGGGATACACCCCGAAAGAAGGACAAATTATTTCCGTCCGGGGCTTTGGCCGCATGCGTTATGCAGGCGTGGAAAGCCTGAGCAAGAAGGGCAAGTGCAACACCGCCGTGGAAATATACATATAAGGAAGGGTTCTCTATGAAATATACCATCATCGACAGCCATACCCACGTTTACCCTGATAAAATTGCCCAGAAGGCCGCCGACAGCATCGGCCAGTTTTACGATATCAGCATGAATCTGGACGGGAGTGTTGCCACGCTGCTGCGGGTCATGGAAGAATCCGGTGTTTCCAAATCCCTCATCTGTTCCGCTGCCCTGACGGCAGACCGGGTTCCCACCATCAATAACTTCATCGCCGCCACCGTACAGGCACACCCGGACAAGCTGATGGGGCTGATGACCCTCCATCCCGATATGGAAGACCCCCAAGCCGAAGTGGAGCGGGCCATGGCCATGGGGCTTAAGGGCGTCAAGCTCCACCCGGATATGCAGAAATTTGCGCTGGATGACCCCATCTGCGATAAAATGTACGCCGCCTGTGAAGGAGTCTGCCCCATGCTGCTCCACACCGGCGATAAACGTTACCGTTATTCCAACCCGGATATGATTCCCCGGGTGCTGAAAAAGTTCCCCAACCTGACCCTCATCTGCGCCCACATGGGCGGCTACAGCGAATGGGAAGCGGCTGCCAGGTGCCTGGCAGACACCCATGTGTATGTGGATTGCTCTTCCTCCTTCTTTGCCCTGGAAAAGGAAAAAGTACTGGAATTGTTTGATCTGTTCGGCGAAGACCGCATCCTCTTTGGCAGCGATTACCCCATGTGGCACATGAAGGACGAAATCAATACGCTGCTCAGTCTCGGCCTTTCCGATACCGCCCTGAACAAAATTTTCAGCGGCAATATCCTGAAGATTCTCCCCTGAAAAAAATCAGCCCTGCCTCCCGGGAAGGAAGCAGGGCTTTTTTCTAAAGTTTAGCTATGATGATTGCGGCGCATCCAGGCTGCCAGCATCATCAGTACCTCCAGCAAATACCGTTCCCTATCGGTGCAGCCATCAAACGCTTCGTAATAGTTGCTGCCGCTGCATTTTCCATTCGCTTCGCGCTGCATGGCGGCCAGCCATTCAAAACCGGTGCCGTTGTAAGCTTTGCAGCAGTTATTGTTCCGGCTGGTCTGCACACAATTCACCGGTGTATAGTCCACCTGTTTCCAGGAATAATTCTGATTTTTATATTCACGATTGCATCCACATGCCATAATGCATACCTCCTATTGAGCCTTTTTGCCGGCTCACTTTCAATGTATGCGTAAAAAGGCGTAATTGTTATCCATTTCTTTCTTTTGTTCACAGAATATGGTATACTGATTGCAAATCATACAACAGAGGTGACTTTGCTTGAAAATCTGTTACGTTTCGCAAAACCAACTGCATTTATGGCAAAACGGTATTTCCACACCGCTGATCAGCCAGCGGGCAGAACAATACTTCCGTAACCTGCAGGATCTGGAAGAAAGACACAGCTGGAAAACGGAAGGTACCAGTGCCCAGTTCCAGAATCGTATGAATCCTTACGAAAACCTGGCTGATAATGCAAAAGTAACCATCACATCCGTCGCCATGGATCGGGAGGCCATCTACTACGGCCTGAATCTGAATGGCGAAACAGGCAGTATACAAAAAAAGATGCTTTCCGATCCCAACGGCCCGGAAGGGTTGTTGCTGAGCAGCCGGAATTTTATTGGCGAAGATATCTATATTTCCACGAAGGGTTCCTTTCTTTCTGTCAACTCCATCCGCGGACAGCGGCACATTGCCACCCTGGATCCGGTCAGCGGAAATTACGATGCCATCACCTCCGGCGATACGATCGATAAGCATCCTGTTCTTTCCAAAGACGGAAGCAGCCTTTATTACGATGCGGTTGGCTATGCACGGGATGAAAACGGCGTTGTGCTGGGCCGCGGCCCCAGAAGCGTGCTGCGTCTCCACCTGGCCAGCAATCGTCTGGACGATGTACTGGAAGATGACACCACCAACTATTGCCAATACACAGAAGATAACGAAGGCGGCTATTATGTGATGACCCGCCCCTACACGCCACCCCAAACAGAAAAAAGCATTCGTCCCCTCGGCTGCCTTCTGTTCCCCTGGTACGCCATCCGCGGTTTCTTTACCTTTTTCGCCACCATTGGCAAAATGAAAAACGGAAACGGGCCTCAACGAGCCACCAATGCCGGTCCGGAAGGCAAGCAAACCGTTCATCTGGATGGTGAATTGGTAGATATTCAGAAAGCCCTGGCTGAAAACCAACGCCGGGGAGCTGAATATCCCGGCATCGTCCCGGCCTCCTGGAAGTTGGAAAAAGGGCGCCCTGACGGCAGCCGTCAGGTCATTGCCAAAGGTGTGCTCCATTATCAGCTGGGAGCAGACGGAACGCTGTATTATACGAATGGCCGTCACATCATTCGCCGTACACCTGACGGTAAAGAAGAAAGCCTGATTCAGGGAAAAACCATCACGCTCTTTTGTATATCCGAATAAACGGAAAAAGCACTTGCATCAGCAAGTGCTTTTCTGGTGCACCATCAGGGACTCGAACCCGGGACACCCTGATTAAGAGTCAGGTGCTCTACCAACTGAGCTAATGGTGCATGTTCTTTCGAACGAAAAGTATAATACCGCACATCCTCACTTTTGTCAAGCGGAAATTCTGCATTTTCTGCCATGAAAAAGCAAAAAATTTTCGCATTTACGCTTTTCATTTCTTTCCACCTGTTATTTTTCTCCTCTTGCCGGCGAATATGCGCATTTTCTGGCAAAATTTCGCCGAAATAGGGCTACCCAAATTACAAATATTCGTGTATAATATTTTGCGGATAAATTAAAGGAGGATGAACACTATGCCTTTAGTCAACACCAAGGAAATGTTTAAGAAAGCTTATGAAGGCGGCTACGCCATCGGTGCTTTCAATGTAAACAACATGGAAATCGTTCAGGGCATCACCGAAGCCGCCAAGGCTGTGAACGCTCCTGTGATTCTGCAGGTGAGCAAGGGTGCCCGCGCCTATGCCAACCATACATACCTGGTCAAGATGGTGGAAGCCGCCGTTCAGGAAACCGGCCTGCCCATCGCCCTGCATCTGGACCACGGCCCCGATTTTGAAACCTGCAAGAGCTGCATCGACGGCGGCTTCACCTCCGTCATGATCGACGGCAGCCACCTCAGCTTCGAAGACAACATCGCCCTGACCAAGAAGGTCGTTGATTATGCTCATGACCGCGGCGTCACCGTCGAAGGCGAACTGGGCCGTCTGGCCGGCGTGGAAGACGACGTGAAGGTCTCCGCCGAAGATTCCAGCTACACCCGTCCCGAAGAAGTGGAAGAATTCGCCACCCGCACCGGCTGCGACTCCCTGGCCATCGCCATCGGCACCAGCCACGGCGCTTACAAGTTCACCGCTGCCCAGTGCACCCGCAACGAAAAGGGCATTCTGGTGCCCCCGCCCCTGCGTTTCGACATTCTGGAAGAAGTGTCCAAGCGTCTGCCCGGCTTCCCCATCGTGCTGCACGGTGCTTCCTCTGTGCCCCAGGATTTCGTGAAGATCATTAACGAAAACGGCGGCAAGATGCCCGACGCCGTAGGTATTCCCGAAGAACAGCTGCGCAAGGCTGCCTCCATGGCCGTCTGCAAGATCAATATCGACAGCGACCTGCGCATCTCCTTCACCGCCATGATCCGCAAGCACCTCATGGAAAACCCCAGCCACTTCGATCCCCGTCAGTACCTCACCGATGCCCGCAAGGCTCTGGGCGAAATGGTACAGCACAAGATCGTCAACGTTCTGGGCTGCAACGGTAAGGCTTAATCACAAAAACAATGGCCTGAGTGTTCACGCACTCAGGCTTTTTTCATTCCTGTCCTCCTTTTCGCCTCATTTTCGGACATTTTTCTTCCCCCTCCAATCAAATCCACGAATCTTTTTCCCTTTTTATTTTTTTTGAAAAATAAGGCTTGCATTTATTCCAAGCATGTGCTATAATTCTTTTTGTTCCACGTTTGGGATTATAGCTCAGTTGGTTAGAGCACCACGTTGACATCGTGGGGGTCATAGGTTCGAGTCCTACTAATCCCACCAGTGAAAAGCCTTGAGAAATCAAGGCTTTTTTCGTTTTTGGTACATCTTCCTACCCTCCTTCCCTCTCTCATTTCCCCCTCCGGTGCCACGTCCCGTCCCAAAAGCCTTGTGCCGTCAGGTTTTTCTTGCGTTTTCCGGTGCCACGGAAGGGGTGAAATCATACTTTTCATTCATCTTTTCCACCCAATTCTGCTGCTTCATGACCCCTTCATGGCGGCTTCTGGCATACACCGTTTCCACCATCCGGGTATCGGCATGACCCATCAAATCTGCCACCATGGCTGAACTCATTCCACTTTCCTTCAACTGGGTGCCAAAGGTGGAGCGCCAGTCGTGATTTGTGTACTTACCTGACAGCCCAAGAAATTCGAATGCCTTGCGGTATGTGCGCTGATAGGTGGAGTAACTGAGGGGCACTTCCTCGGTTTCCCCATGCACCACAAAGCCTTCTTTCTTGTTACAAGCCTCCAGCAGTCGCTTCAGCGGTGTGGGGATCAGGAATGTGCGGGTAGAATAGACGGTTTTCGTGGTTTCCCGCACAATGCCCTTGCTTTTATCCGGATATATCACCACCCGGCAAACTTCCCCATAGCCCTCTTCCAGATACACATTTTCCCAGCGCAGTCCCAGCACTTCTTCTTTCCGCATTCCCGTGTATACCAGTAGCCCCATATACAGCCTTTGCCGCTTATCCGGTATAAAGGGTACCATGCGCTTTACCCTGTCCACCTCGTTATCCGGCAGCGCCTGATGATGCTTTCCCGGCGCACCGTTGTTTCTCAGAAGGGTCATTTTGAAGGGCGATTCATGAATCAGGTTCATTTCATACGCCACCTTGAACATCCGGCTTGTCAGGCCGCCAATGCGGGCAATGCTGCAGCGGTTCAGGTTGTTCTTTCTTCCGTGCTTCTTAGCCGCCGCCATCCAGTTGTAAAACTCCTGCACCGTATTCACCGTCACTTCGTCCATCTTCATCCCATCAAAGAAAGGAAAAATGTTCAGTTTCAGGTATTGCTCATAGTTCTGGATGGTTGAAGGGGCCAGGCCATACATGAAATTGGGCCGGTATACCTCGTCCACAAACTCTTTCAGCGTGGGCACATGCCTCATGCTCCGGTTTTTCTGAAGGAAGTTCTGAAACTTCAGGTCTGTTTCTTTCTTGTTGTAGCCGTTTAGCCGTACATTCGCCTCCATTCCATCCTGATCCAGGTAATAATACGTTTCCCTGTGAGCGCTGACCATGCAAGTCACCATCATAAAACATTGACAGTAAACGCATTCAGACCTGCAACCACGGTTCGTGGGGGTCATCCACGTTCTCATTTTAGGTGTAGCAAAAAAAGGCGTCAACCGCCTTTTCTTTACGTTTTATTCCCGATACCGCTTCCCCACGGCCTCCAGCATATCCTTCATTCCCTGCCGCACATGTTCCGGCCCCATAATGGTCACATAGTTTTTCAGGCCGAATACCCATCCGTAAAAATGCGGCCCCACCGCCACCGGCACGGTCACTGTAAAGTGATCCGGCCCATCCTTCATGGGAATGATATCATGGCCGAATCTGTCCATGGCCATTTCAAACTGGAAATTGGGGAACCGCAGCGTCACCATTTCAATCTTGCCGCCGAACATATTGAAATTGTTCTTCGTCCGGGTAACCATATCGATTTTTTCACGCTCTTCCCCGCCGGTGCGTTGTTCCTCCAGCGTTTCCACCTTTTCCATTCGATCCACCCGGAAATATTTGAACTGCTTATCCGCTTTCTTTTCCTCCGGATCAAAGGCCAGCAGATAATACTGATCATCCGCATACAGCATATCCCAGGGACTTACTTCATACACCCGTTTCGTATAGGATTTCTGCTTCTTTGTGTCATACTTGAAATACAGAAACCGCACGTTCCGGTTGTTCCCGATGGCATTGAAAATCTCATTCACATTGATATGCAGCACCTTGCTTGTGCCCTTCACCCGGTTGGCCAGCCGCAATTGCCGCTGAATGGGATCCCGCTCATACCGACTGCACAGCTTCTTTAGCTTTTCCACCAACTCCCTGGATCGTCTCTCCGAAAGAAAACGGGAGGATGAAACAGCATCAATCATCAACTTCACTTCATAGGGTTCAAAATCCCGGCTCACCAGACGATAGCCGCGGCCATTCTTCTCATGCTCAATATCCATGCCATAGAATTGCAGCGTTTCAATGTCCTGATACAGGGTGCGGCGGTCTGCGGATATGCCGTAGCCCTCCAGATGGGCCTGCATATCCTTGATGGTTATTTCATGTTCCGTATCCGTCCGTTCCTCAAACAGTTCCTTCAGATACAGCAGCTTCAGCTTGTTGCCCTGATCAATCATCATTCATCGTCTCCCAGTGTTCATTGGTCTTTATGGGGCATCCTGGGGTCATCATTCGTCTTCATAGGTCATCACGGGCCGCCACAGGAAAATTTTCCGATTCAGAATAAACAACACCCATTGATACAATGCAATTATACTTTTCCATTGAAAGACAAAGGGAATCCCCCAAGGAGTGATCATCATGTTTCAAAGCAGAAACAAAACCATTTATATGAATTCCATCAACAATTTACGCGGCACAGCCGGTACCAACCCGCAGCATAATCAACATATCCAGCAAATTGCTTAGTGCATCCAGGATGCCATATCCGGCAATAATTTTGAGTACGATATGGAACTGGCAGAAATGCGGCAAACCCTCCAGCGGTTGGAAGAAAGAATTGCTCATCTGGAAAGCATCATCCAGAATCCGCCCAAACAGACACCGCCCGCAACACCCATCCCCGCCGATATTTTCATTACCCCCTCTTCACTGAGAAAAGCAAAAAGGGATATACAGCATTATCTGAACTGACACGCAAAACCGGCACAGAAAAGGCAGCAGAAATCCATCTGCTGCCTCTTTTTTATTTACTCTTATTCAAGAAAGCACTTCCAACGGCATGCGCATGTTGGAGATAGGCATGCTTCTCGCAAGCCTCCAGCAGTGCTTTCAGTTCCTTGCTGTCGTCCTTGGTAAAGCCATACACCTTATCAAAACTCCGCAGCATGGCATCGGAATAATGGCCGCCGGGGTTGGATTTGTATGCCTGGTTGTTATCAAAGTTTGGAGCCATCCGCAGGATCTCACCGGTCACGGAAGAGCGGATCACGCCGAAATTGCGCATATGACGATCGGTGTTCATGAAGAGTGCATCCGCCAGCAAAATGCGGCGGTACTGCTTTTCAAATGCTTCACCCAATGTGGCAATGTTCTTGTAGATCACAAGTTCATCGTCGCTCTTGTCGCTGAACATAAAGCGCAAAGAATCATAGGGTTCGAAGAATTCGCCTTCCCCCACAAAATTCTTGGATTTGATCCGGTTGCGATAACTGCCGCAGTATTGATATTCCGCCGCATCCCAGCCGCAGTCCATCAGCGCATGGCTGATTTCCCGTTCACTGCGGGTGGCATCGGAAGACTGCAGCTTATACAGCCACCAGGCACCCTTTTCATACTTCCACGTTTTGGGGAAGCTTCCGTCTGTGGATGCGTTGGGCGTCACAATGCCCTGCTTGCGCAAGGAAGTATCACTGGAAATCAGAATGAAGTCACTCACTTCGTCCTGCTCTTCCTGTTTGCACAGTTCCGCGCGGGGAATAAACTCCCCTTCCGCAAAGCAAGTGAACGTATCCGAAATGCTATACATGTGGGTCATGATGGCAATGGCCGTCTTGTCCCGGCTGCCGATCAATTCATTGGCCAATTGACGATGCAGAAAGGTATTCAGGTCAATGGCACGTTCCCGCAGCCACTGGGCAAAGCCTTCCGCAATCGTATCCCGAATCTGCATGGGAAGCAGCTTCTTTTCAATGGCAGTATAGCCCGTAATCAAGCCTTTTTCATAGGTAAAGGACGCCGCTTTCTGATCGGCATTATACAAATAGTATAACATCTTGTCCCCTCCTTCTAAAAAATCAAATCTGCCGTTATGTCAGGGGCGCAGGTCGCTTTGGTCAGGCGTTTCCGCAACCCGTCCCAAAACATACCCCGCCATCATGTCAGACCTTTGTTCCGTCTTCAAACTCAAAACCAAAGAAGTATTTTGCGCCCAAAGCTTCACCTATCTGTTCCAATTCTTCTACCGTAAAAGTCCCGCGCTTCATTTTCTGATTGAAGTTGGAAGGCGTTTGCCCCAGCATACGCGCCAGCGCTGCCTGACTGATTTTTTTGTATGCCAAAGCCATGCTGATTTTCTGTTCCAGGGTCATATTATCACCTCTTTGTCATTGTATCACAGAAAGAAGAATAAAGCAATTGCTGTATAATAGCATTGTTTTAATAAAAGAAATTTACAAAAACATTGATATTTTTGTTGACAACATTAAGCAAATGCTGTATAATAGTAAGTGAAAAGAGGTGCCAAACCTCACAAAACAAAGGAGGAAAACAAAATGTCCAACCCCAGCATGGAAGCCAAGGTCAAGGAACTGATGGAACTGAAGCGGATGAAAGAAGAACTGGAAGCGGAAATCGCCGCCGCGGAAGACGAAATCAAGCGGGTCATGGGTGACGAAGAAACCCTGTTCGCCGGGGCGTTCAAAGTCTATTGGAAGACCTTCACAAGCAGCCGCATTGATACCACGGCATTGAAAAAAGCCCTGCCGGATGTGGCAGCCGCCTACACCAAGCAAACCACCGCCCGCCGCTTCTCCATAAACTAAAAGCCAGAGCACCTACCACAGCACTCTGGCAACACTCACACCGATAACAAGCACGAAACCGGGGAGCACTTCATTCTACCACACTTGGAGTGCTCCCCACAAGATGAAAGGAGCACAAAATGGATATTTACAGCGAAATCACCGCCCGGATAATCAACCAGATGGAAAACGGCATCATCCCTTGGCAGAAACCTTGGGTGGCTGGCGGCAAAGCCATCAGCCGCAGCACCGGAAAGCCTTACAGCCTGTTGAATCAAATGCTGCTGGGTCGCCCCGGCGAATACCTGACCTTCAAACAGTGTCAGGAAACGGGCGGCAAGGTCAGGAAGGGCGAAAAAAGCCAGATGGTTGTTTTCTGGAAATGGGTGGAACAGGAGGACGAAGAAACAGGCGAAGTCAAAGAGGTTCCCTTCCTGCGGTATTACAACGTGTTTCACATCGACCAATGCGAAGGCATCGAAGCGAAGCACACCACCGAAACCGCCTTCCCTGATAGGGCTGAAACACTAGCAGCCGCTCAAGAAATCATTGCTGACTACATCGACCGGGAAGGGGTCAAGCTGACCCATCAGGAAGGCGACCGGGCGTTCTACCGCCCCGCCACCGATGAAATCGTGCTTCCCCTGCTGCGGCAGTTCCCCTCCACGGCTGAATATTACAGCACCGCCTTCCACGAAATCACCCATTCCACCGGGCACGAAAAGCGGCTGAACCGCCTGAACCACGCTGCCTTCTTCGGCACAGAAGATTACAGCAAGGAAGAACTGGTGGCAGAAATTGGGGCGGCAACGCTGGTCAATCACATCGGGCTTGAAACCTCCAGCAGCTTCCGCAACAATACTGCCTACATCCAGAATTGGCTGAAGGTGCTGAAAAGTGACAAACGCTTCATCGTATCGGCTGCGGGCAAAGCGGAAAAAGCCGTCAATCTTATCCTGAACCAATAAAACCACAACACCCGGCAGGGGCTTTCCCTGCCGGGGCTGAGGAGGAAACGATGGAATACTTTGAAGATATCGTCAGAAACCATCTGGCACAAATGCGGTTGCTTGTGGAAGGCGGGCTGGTGATGTATGAGGATATGCCGGAAGACAAAGACCCGCTGCTGCTTGACCTTGTGGGCGAAGCACTCTATTCCATCCGCACCCACATCTGCGATTGCCAGAAGCAGCTGACCGCAGAAATCCAGCGGCAAAAGAAGGAGAGCTGAACCTTGCTATACATTGTGAGAGTGTTTGAAGGTGCTGCTGTTTATGAGTATGAATATGGCTTGATAGAACACGCAGAGAAACACCTTGAAATGGAACATTGCTATGCTGAACTGTATGAATGGCAAAAGGGAAACGAAGTCTTTGTAAAGGCTGTCAATGAAAACATTCGTAAAGATTTCCAACTATCAACACACAAAAAGCCGCCGAAAAACACCGAAAAACTGTAAAAGAAAACGGTAAATGAAACGAAATGCGGCGGTACACCTTTTCTATTACAAGGAGTGAAAACAATGAGTAAGATATACGGTTATGCCAGATGTAGTCTGGCAGAGGAAAAAGGTCAAGACCTGAACCGTCAGGTGCGGGAACTGAAAGCCGCAGGAGCAGAAACGATTATCACCGAACGCGAACACGGCGATGCCAGAATAAAGCAGAATCTGGATATGCTGCTGGAAACCG
>JAFSGG010000124.1 GCA_017434775.1 Clostridia bacterium | reverse complement strand
GTGGATACCATTCTGACGAATGCATATCCTAAAATCGCAGCGGTAGTAAAAGCTTACCGTGCAACAGAGGAGAGACGGCCTTATGCTGAGGTTCCACGGGGAAAGATACCCCCTCTCTCGCTCTCCCCCAGAAAGCCACCCTTTGTTTATCATGAAAGCAAACATATCTCACTTTCAGATCGTTCATTCAGCGTCACGGGGAAAAACTTCAGTCCTTCCCATGATGCTCCATCCCGTATAGCTTTCTTGGGGTGGCGTGGGAGGGGGATTCTTTGGCTTCAAAGAATCTCCCTCCCGCACAAATAATCTTCTTATCGCTTACCGTTCGATTTCTTCCATCACGAAGCATTCCACAACGTCGTTTTCCTTGATGTCGTTGTAGTTTTCCAGGCCGATGCCGCATTCGTAGCCGGTGGCCACTTCGCGCACGTCGTCCTTGAAACGGCGGAGGGAAGAAAGCTTTCCTTCGAAGATGACCACGTTATCACGCAGCAGGCGGACGGAAGCGTTACGCTGCATTTTGCCGTCGGTGACGTAACTGCCGCCAATGGTGCCTGCACCGGTGATCTTGAACACATTGCGCACCTGCGCATGGCCCAGCAGCACTTCCTTGTATTCGGGAGCCAGGAGGCCCTTCATGGCCTTTTCCACGTCTTCGATGGCCTGATAGATGATGCGGTACAGCCGCACGTCCACGCCTTCCTTTTCGGCGGCATCCCGGGCAGTGGCATCGGGGCGAATATTGAAACCGATGATGATGGCATTGAAAGCGGAAGCCAGGTTCACGTCGTCCTGGGTGATGGCGCCCACGGCGCTGTGCAGCACACGCACCTTCACTTCGTCATTGCTCAGCTTTTCAAGCGCCTGCTTCACAGCTTCCACGGAGCCCTGCACGTCAGCCTTGATGATGATGTTCAGGTTCACCACCTTGCCCTCGGCAATACCGGCAAACAGGTTATCCAAGGACACCTTGGCAGAAGCAGCCACACGGCTGGCCTTCAGCTTATCCTTGCGTTCCTGGGCCACCTGACGGGAGAGATGATCGTCCTTGACAGCCAGCATTTCATCGCCGGCAGAAGGCACTTCGGTGAAGCCGGAAATTTCCACAGGGGTGGAAGGACCGGCGGACTGGACGCGTTCGCCGCGGTCATTGAGCATAGCGCGCACACGGCCGCTGGCCATACCGGCCACGATATTGTCGCCCACTTTCAGGGTACCGTTCTGGATGAGCACGGTAGCCAGCGGGCCGCGGGCCTTATCCAGCTTGGCTTCGATGATAACACCGGTGGCCATACGGTTGGGGTTGGCGCGCAGCTGCTGCACGTCGGCCTGCAGGAGGATCATTTCCAGCAGGTCGTCCACACCCTGACCAGTGAGCGCGGAAACGGGCACCATGATGGTTTCGCCGCCCCAATCTTCAGGGATCAGTTCGTACTTGGTCAGATCCTGCATGATGCGATCGGGATTGGCGGTGGGCTTATCCATCTTGTTGATGGCCACCACAATGGGCACACCGGCAGCCTTGGCATGGTTGATGGATTCAATGGTCTGGGGCATAACGCCGTCATCGGCAGCCACCACCAGCACAGCGATGTCCGTGGCCTGGGTGCCGCGCATACGCATGGCGGTAAAGGCTTCGTGGCCGGGCGTATCCAGGAAGGTGATCTGACGGCCGTCCAGCTTCACGGTATAAGCACCGATGTGCTGGGTGATGCCGCCGGCTTCGGTGGTGGTCACATGGGCCTTGCGGATATAGTCCAGCAAGGAGGTCTTGCCGTGGTCCACGTGGCCCATGATGGTGATAACCGGCGGACGGGTGACCAGATCTTCTTCCTTATCCTGCACATTGGTATCGGACAGCACGTCTTCTGCCGTCTTATCCAGCTTCATTTCCAGTTCCACGTCAAATTCGGCGCAGACCAGGGAAGCGGTATCGAAATCCAGTTCGCTGTTGATATTGGCCATGATGCCAAGCATCAGCAGTTTTTTCAGAATTTCACCGGCGGGCTTACCGATGCGTTCGGTCATATCCTTAACGGTGATGGTTTCCGCCGTCATGTAGGCCTTGTCAATCTTGATGGGAGCCATCATCTGCTGGGCAGAGGGCTGCTGTTTCTTGGCACGGGCACGCTTGCCGCCGCGGATAGTTTCGTCATCGTAGCCGTTGAAGGCTTCCTTCTGCAGCTGCTTGCGGTTCTTGGCCACATGTTCCGGATCATGCTGACGCAGATACTGCTTCTTGTTGGGATCATAATTGCTGACCCGTTCCTTTTCCACGATGGGGGTCAGTTCGGGGCCGCGGCTGCGGCCGCCGCCCATGGGACGATTGCCGCCGGCCTGCTGGGGACGGGGCGCGCCGCCGGCAGGACGGTTAAAGCCCTGACCACCCTGCTGATTGGCGGGGCGGCCAAACTGCTGCTGGCCCTGGGCGTTGGCCGGACGACCGAATTGCTGCTGACCCTGGGCATTGGCAGGACGGCCATAGGGGCCCTGCGGATTGGCAGGGCGGCCAAACTGCTGGCCCTGAGCATTGGCAGGACGGCCATAGGGGCCCTGCGGATTGGCAGGGCGGCCAAACTGCTGACCCTGGGGATTGGCGGGACGGCCATAGGGACCCTGCGGATTGGCAGGACGGCCAAACTGCTGCTGACCCTGGGGGTTGGCGGGACGGCCATAGGGGCCCTGGGGACGGGCAGCACCCTGCTGGGGAGCAGCAGGACGGGGCTGCTGGGGAGCAGCCTGCTGAGGACGGGCGACGGCAGGCTTGGCCGGCTGGGCAGAAGCCTGCTGAACAGGCACAGCCTTTTCTTCCGCTTTGGGTTCCGTCTTTTCTTCTTTTTTGGGTTCTTCCTGCACGGGGGCAGGCTTTTCAGCCTTCACCTCTGCCTTTTCGGCAGCAGCAGGCTTTTCTTCTTTCTTTTCAACCGGTTTTTCGGCAGCCTTTTCCACAGGCTTTTCCACCGGCTTTTCGGCAGGCTTTTCGGGGGCAGCTTCTGCCTTGGGCGCTGCTTCCTCTTCATCCGGCATGGTCCAGGCCTTGGTATGCTGCTGCGCCAGGATCTTCTGTTCTTCCTGGTGCTTGCGTGCCTGTTCTTCTTCCTGTTCCCGCAGGAAGCGGGCTTCCTGCTTGCGCAGCGTCTGCATCAGCGCGTCAATATTGCGCCGGATATGCGCCGCTTCTTCCAGGATGACACCCGACTGCTGATTGATTTCTTTTGTAGCTTCTGCCAGTTTTACCTTGGTCATTCGATGCTTGCACCCCCGCCATATCGGCAATAAAATCAGAATTTATGTAATCGGCTCTTCCGTTGAATCGATGAAACGCAGGATCTGGCTGGTGATGCCGCCCTTTTTCAGGCTGGCAGCCATTCTTCCTTCCCTGCCGCAGGCTCTGTCCAGCAGGCCCGCTTCCATGATATGCATGGGCACCCGGCGAAAAGCACAGGCATCCCCCAGCTTCTTCCTGGTGTTTTCCGATGCATCCGCATCCACCAATACCAGCGCCGCTTTTCCGGCCTTGATTTCACGCAGGGCCAGGTCCGCCCCCGGGGTCAATTGCCCGGCTCGCATGGCCAGCCCCAGCAGCCCTTCAATCTGCGCCATCGGTATCCTCCAGCGCCGCCAGAGCATCCATCAGGGCCTTGTGGGTTTCTTCCCCCAATGTGCAGGAGAAGGCCCTTTCCAGCTGCTTTTGCTTCAGCGCCTTCTGCAGGCACTGAGCATTTTTACACACATAAGCGCCCCGGCCGGCTTTGCGGCCTGTGGGATCCATGGACACGTCCCCTTCCGGAGAGCGCACCACACGAATCAGGCTTTTCTTCGGCTGCATTTCCCGGCAGCCGACGCACATGCGCATGGGTGTTTTTCTTTCTTTCATGGATTTCTCCTTAAAAGCTTATTCGATGTCGTCATCCAGATCCAGTTCCAGATAATCGCCATCGTCGTATTCATCGGCAATCACCTGACCGTCGCCCATCTTCAGTTCGGGCAGTTCCAGCTGCATCAGTTCCGCAGCCTGGGTCTGGGACTTGATGTCAATCTTCCAGCCGGTGAGCTTGGCGGCCAGACGGGCGTTCTGCCCTTCCTTGCCGATGGCCAGGCTGAGCTGATTATCCATTACGATCACGCGGCAGATTTTTTCCTTTTCGGAAACATACACGCTGACCACATGGGCCGGGTTCAGGGCGTTGGCCACGAATTCGGCAGGATCGGCGCTCCACTTGATGATATCGATCTTTTCGTTCTTCAGTTCGCTGACCACCTTATCCACACGGATACCCCGGGGGCCCACGCAAGCGCCCACGGGATCGATGGCGGCGTCGGAGGAAGCCACGGCGATCTTGGTACGGCTGCCGGCTTCCCGGGCGATGGACTTGATCTGCACGATCCCGGTGGCAATTTCCGGCACTTCCATTTCAAACAGGCGCTTGACCAGGCCGGTATGTACACGGCTCACCGCCACCTGAGGCCCGGAAGCTTCGCCGCGACCGGCGCGGTACACCTGCAGCACATATACTTTGATGTGATCGCCGGGGCGGTATTCTTCGCCGGGCATGAATTCGCTCTTATTGAGCACGCCGCGGGTGGCGCCCAGCTCCACATACACGTTTTCGGCATCCACCCGGTCCACAATACCGGTGAGGATTTCGTTTTCTTTTTCGATGTATTCGTCGTAGATTTTGCCCTTTTCCAGTTCGCGCATGCGCTGGAGGATCACCTGCTTGGCGGTCTGGGCAGCCACACGGCCGAAATCCCGGGGCGTTACTTCAATTTCCACGATATCGCCCAGTTCATAATTGGGGCGGATCTTGCGGGCGTCTTCCAGGGTGATCTGCTGGTTATCGTCTTCCACCTGATCCACAACCACTTTGCGGGCGAAGATCTGGATGTCATGTTCCCGGCTCATCACCACGGACAAATTGGTGGAGGCGGATTCGTTCTGGGCGGTGGAATACTTGGCATACTTGCGGTAAGCGGCCTTGCAGCCTTCTTCCACGGCGGAAATAATCTGTTCGGCGTTGATATCCTTCGCCTTGGCCAGATTTTCGATTGCGTCAAACATTTCGGATTTGCGAGCTGCCATTTTTCTATAACCTCTGCTTTCTTTTATTGGTCGTCTTCATCCAATGCGCTCAGATCCGGCACCAGCCGCACCTGGGCTACGCTCTTGCGGGGCAACGCCACGTCTTCTTCGCCGCAGTGAATTACCACTTCGGTCTCATCCATTTTCACCAGGGCGCCCTGCACGGTTTTGAGCCCGTTCATGGGCTTATACAGCTTGGCCGCCACTTCCAGCCCGATGGATGCGTCAATATCCCGCTGGTTTTTGATGGGCCGGTCAATGCCGGGAGAGCACACTTCCAGAAAATCGTAATCGTAATCTTCCAGAGAAGGCTGCACCGCACGGTGGTATTTTTCACAGTCATCCAGCGTAATGCCGCCGTCCTTATCGATGTAGATCCGCAGGTAACGGCCGGTAGGTTCCTTTTCCATGGCCACGTCGCACAGGTAATATTCCAGCTTGGCGGCGAAGCGTTCACAGATGGCCGTGATCTTTTGCATATTGGCATTTTTAGGGGGCATAGGCTCCTCCTTTTTCAGCGTTTAAATACACAAAGAGTGGGCATCACTGCAACAAAGCACTTTCCCGGGATGCGGAAAAAACCTCCGCCGCCGGTTTGTGCATTGCAGTTCCCACTCTTCGCTAAACCCTTCTTTCTTCAAGGTCAGAATCTTTATTTTACGTGCTGCCGTTTCCTTTCCACGGCTACACAGGCGCACACTTGCACACCTTAAACGTAGTATACCACACGCCCGGCGGAAATACAAGCGCATTTTTACCAAAAAACCTTCGGAAAATCTCCTCTTTTTGCCTGTTTTTCCCTGCAAAAAAGATTCCGAAAAAAAAGTTGATAAAAATATGAAAAAATTATTTTTTTCAGCAGGAAAAAAAGGAAAGGCGGCGAATACATGAATATTAGCTCAAATCTGGGGTGGTAGAGGGTATGCCCTGTGTACTTGCTGCCCATGCCGGTTACTGTGCCGGCGTGCGCAAAGCCATGGAAACCGCACATCTGGCAGCGGAAGAAGCCCTGGAAAAAGGCATCCGATGCTATTCGCTGGGTGCCTTGATCCACAATCCCCAGGCCACCGCCGCCCTGGAAGAAAAAGGCGTGCGGCCGGTGAGCGATATCCGTGATGCAAATAGCGGCATTATCCTGCTGCGCAGCCACGGGGTGAGCCCGGAGGTATACGCCGCCTGTGAAAAGCAGGGGCTGGATATCCGGGACTGCACCTGTTCCTACGTCAAGGCACTGCACCAGATCGTGGCACAAAGCCGGGTGCCGGTGCTGCTCATTGGCGAAAAGGAGCACCCGGAAGTGCAGGGCACAGCCGGCTGGTGCACCGGGGAATGTCACATCATCCAGGATGAAAATGAAGCCCGGGCGCTGCCGCCCATGGCGGAAGCCCTGTGCGTTTCCCAGACCACTTTCCCCATGGAACGCTGGGAAAGCATCACCGCCATTTTGGAAGAAAAAATAACGCACCTGGAAAAGAGGTGCACCATCTGCCTGGCCACCGCCCGCCGCCAGGAAGCGGCAAGGGAACTGGCCAAAAAGGCAGATGCAATGATCGTGGTGGGCAGCCGCATGAGCGCCAATACCCGCAAGCTTTACGAAGCCTGCAAGGCCCTTTGCCCACGCACCTGTTTGGTGGAACGTGCAGCGGAAATACCGCCGCACTTTGCAAATATCCACACGGAATACATAGGAATAGCCGCCGGCGCATCCACACCGGATTGGTCATTTAAGGAGGTTGTCACACGCATGAACGACATGGAACTCATCAACCAGGAAACCCAGGAACCCGTAAACACCAATGATACCCCCGTGTTCACGATGGAAGACATCGAAAAGACTGTTGTCCGTATTCACAACGGCCAGACGGTCACCGGCACGGTCGTACAGATCACCGAAGACGAAGTATGCGTCAATATCGGCTACAAGTCTGACGGGCTCATCAAAAAGGCCGACCTGGTGGACAAAGATGTTAAAATGGGCGACGAAATTGAGGTTGAGGTTGTCAAAGTCAATGACGGCGAAGGCAACGTCCTGCTCTCCCAGCGTAACATCGTTAACCGCAAGGCTTGGGAAGCCCTGATGGTTAAGTTCGAAAACAACGAATACATCGACGCCGTGGGCAAGGAAGCCGTCAAGGGCGGCCTGCTCGCCACCATCGAAGGCGGCATCCGCGCTTTCGTTCCCGCTTCTCAGCTGGCCAGCCGCTATGTTGAAAAGATCGCCCAGTTCGTGGGTCAGGAAATGAAGCTGAAGATCATCGACGTCGACAAGCAGAAGAAGCGCATCGTAGCCAGCCGCAAGCAGGTTGTGGAAGAAGAAAACGCCGCCAAGAAGGCTGCTGCCTGGGAAAAGCTTGAAGAAGGCGCTACCCTCACCGGTATCGTCCGCCGCTTTGCCGATTTCGGCGCTTTTGTGGACCTGGGCGGCGTAGACGGCCTCATCCACATCACCGACCTGGCTTGGAGCCGCGTGGGTCATCCCTCTGACGTGCTGCAGATCAACCAGGAAGTGGAAGTGAAAGTGCTGTCCCTGGATCGCGACCGCGAACGCATCCAGCTGGGTTACAAGCAGCTGCAGCCCAAGCCCTGGGATAACATCGAAGAAAAGTATCCCGTTGGCCTGATTCTGGAACGCGAAGTCGTCCGCATCCGTCCCTTCGGTGCTTTCATCGAACTGGAACCCGGCGTGGATGGCCTGGTGCACATTTCTCAGTGCGCTCTGACCCGCGTGGCCAAGGTGGAAGACGTTCTGTCCGTTGGTCAGGTTGTGGCCGTGAAGGTGCTGGCTGTGGATCCCGAAGCCAAGCGCATCAGCCTGAGCGTGCGCGAAGCCCTGGCTGACACCGCTTTCGAAGAAGGCGACGATATGGAAATTCCCGGCGAAGCGGAAGAAGTGTACGCTGAAGAAGCTCCCGTGGAAGAATAATTCCATTACAAAGTAATACAACAGGGCTGTCGCTGCCGGGCATGCTGTCCGCTGGGCAGCCCTGTTTATTTCGGAGGAACAATTAATGAAAAAGTTCATTCCGCTGTTTCTGCTTTTGTTGTGCCTGTGCCTGCCCGCCATGGCCGAGGAAGCCCGGGATATGACGGCTGATTGCGAGATCACCCTCTCCCCCGGCAAGTATAAAACCCTGGATCGTATCTGCGACCGGGACTGGCACACCATCTACCTCAGCAACAAAATGAAAAACCCTTCCGTCACCGTGCAAGCTCCTAAAGGCGAAGATATGTACGGCGTGTACGTGTGCTTCGGGGACAAGCTGGCCCCCTGGCAAGTGCAAGCCAAAAAAGACGGAAAATGGGTCACCGTTTACGAAAGTGAAGGGCTCTATGCTCACGAATTTGCCCCGCTGGAAGGTGAGCGGCAGATCCGCATTCTGCCTGCAACCACCAAGAGCACCACGCTGTGCATCGGAGAGCTGTTCGTCTATGGCAAAGGGGAACTCCCCCCCACCGTGCAGTTCTGGCAGCCCGCCCCTGAAAAGGCAGACCTGATGATCCTCTCCGCCCATCCCGATGACGAAATGCTCTTTTTCGGCGGCGCCATCCCCTACTATGCCGGAGAAAAGGGTATGGATGTGGTGGTTGTCTATATGACCTGCAACCTGATGGAACGCCGGAGCGAACTGCTCAACGGCCTGTGGACCTGCGGCGTGAAAACCTACCCCATCATCGGCGATTTTTACGACAAATACGCCACTAAGGTGGATAAGATCTACGATGCCTGGGGCAAAACGGCATCCCAGAAATTTGTGGTGGAACAGCTGCGGCGCTTTAAGCCCGATGTGGTGCTTACCCATGACGTAAACGGCGAATACGGCCACGGTGCCCACAAAACCTGCGCGGATCTGATGCAAAAATGCATCACCACCGCTGCCAATCCCGATAAATTCAAGGATTCCGCCAAGGCCTACGGCACCTGGGAAGTGAAAAAGCTGTACCTGCATTTGTACAAGGAAAACCCCATTGAAATGGACTGGGATCAGCCCCTTTCCGCTTTCGGAGGCAAGACCGGCTACGAAATGGCCCAGGAAGGCTACAGCTGGCACTTTTCCCAGCACGATCAGGGCCAGAAAAATAAGCAAACCGGCGAATTTGAATACTTCATCGTGGAACCCCGGGACAGCGATTACAGCTGCTATCGTTTCGGGCTGGTTCACACCACCGTAGGGGAAGACGTGGAGAAGAACGATTTCTTCGAAAATGTCCCCGTGGAATAACAAAGCAAAATATCGCCAAATAACCAAGGCAGGGGCTGCGCAAACCCCTGCCTTGGTTTTTTATTTATACCGTGATCCAATACCGTTTGATGCGGCTTTCCTCCACCGTCAGGGTGCTTTCATACATGCCGCCACATTTCAGAATCACCTTTTCACTGGCAAAATTCGTTTC
Source organism: Clostridia bacterium (assembly GCA_017434775.1). Classification (GTDB taxonomy): domain Bacteria; phylum Bacillota; class Clostridia; order Christensenellales; family Aristaeellaceae; genus RUG563. The sequence continues at coordinate 27,025 of JAFSGG010000124.1, read as the reverse complement.
GTTGCAGGTGATCAAGAGTTTGGGAATCCCCATTTCTTTCGCCTTTTCCAGGTTCAGGCGAAGCATCTGGGTGGCATAGCCCCTGCCTCTTTCGGAGGGGCGCACGCTGTAGCCCAAGTGGCCGCCCCATGTGCCAAGAATGGGATGATCAATATGGTGGCGTAAATCAATGATGCCAACAATGCGCCCTTCTTCTTCCCGAACGGCCAGGAACGTATGAGAAGGCACCTCTGTGCCGGATTGCCTGCAGGTTTCCGCATGTTTGCGCAAGCGGCAGATACGAATCCATTCTTCCGGTGTTTCGCAGCGATCCAGCGACAGGCAGCCTGCAAACTGATCTTCATTCGCTGCGTCATGCTGCAAAATTTCCTGCCGGAAGGCCCAGATATCCTCTGCATATTCCCCGGCAGGCTCCATCAGATGAATCCTGCTCATACGCCCTCCTCACTCCAGTGCAGCAATGGCCGCGGTAATGCCCTTCACCATTTCGTCAAGGGACAGGCAGGGCACATTTTCTTTGGCTTGCTCCGGCAGAAACGGCACATGGATAAAGCCGCATTGCACTTGCGTTCCTTGAAAATGATGCAGCAGGGTATACATCACATCGTTGCACACAAAGGCGCCGGCAGAAAAGGAGAGATTTGAGGGAAGCCCCGTTTCCCGGATGCTTTCCACCATGCGCCGTACCGGCAGGGTGGAAAAATAGGCTGCCGGCCCATGGGCAGCAACGGGCGTATCGGTGGGCTGATGGCCTGCATTATCGGGAATGGAGGCTTCCTGTAAATTGATGGCCACCACTTCCGGCGTGATGCCCTTTCTTCCCCCGGCCTGCCCCACGCTGATAATTGCATCCGGAACAATCATCCGGGCTGTTTCCAACACCTTTTCCGCTGCAACACCAAAACGGGTAGGGATTTGCAGTTTATGCAGCTGATAGCTGCCAATTTCATCCGGCAGCCGCTTTACGGTCTCCCAGGAAGGATTGATGTTTTCGCCGCCAAAGGGATCAAAGCCGGTGATCAGCAAGGTTTTCATGGTGTCACGTCCTTCGAATTGATAGGATAATCATAGCAGGTTTTGCACGATGCCGCAAGGGGAAGCGGACAAATGCAAGGCTTTTCCCGAATTAAAAAGCGAAGCATGGATTGTGCTTCGCTTCTTTCTTTTAGTCCAGATGCAGGGTATAGTAGGTGGCATCAAAGGTTTCGCTGCCGTCATAACGGCTGTACTGGCCATAATGGCTGAAGAGAAAACCGCATTTTTTCAGCACATGGCCGGAAGCCGTATTAACCGTAGCGTGGCGCGCCATAAAACGGCGCGCGTTTTTCTGTTCATAGGCCCAGCGCACCAGTGCCTTGCCGGCTTCAGTAGCATAGCCCTTGCCCCAAGCATCTCTGTTCAGATTATAGCCAATTTCAAAGGCGTCAAATTCTTCCCGATATTTGATGGAACCGGCACCGATCAGCCGCCCGGTTTCCTTCAGACAAAAACCAAATTCGTCCTCTTTCCCCTGCAAGGAACGCAGCCATACCCTGGTTTCCTCCACATTCTTATGCACAGGATAGGGCATATATCGGTTTACAACGGGGTCGCCCGTCCAAAGAAATACGTCTTCCCCATCCGCTTCCGTCATGGGCCGAAGGATCAGCCGTTCCGTTTCGATGATGCTCATTTCAGCTGTGCCATGCGCCTTTCCAGCACGTCCGGGGCGGCCACGGAATAGCCGAAGAAGCCCAGCGCTTCGCCCAGTGCATAATAAGCACCGTGGTTATACGCCACCAGCTTTGCTTTGTTATAGTCAATGCGCCCGGTTTCGTCCATCAGTTTCTCACTGATGCCCATGGAAACAATTTCGCCGATGTACAGATCATGGCTGCCCAGGCGTTCCACTTTTTTCACCTTGCAGGCCAGATAAATGGGGCATTCGGCAATGGCAGGAGCATAATCCATGCCTTCCACCGGCACAGCCGTCAGGCCGCATTCCTTGAATTTGTCAAAATCCCGGCCGCTCTTCACGCCGCACCAGTCGGTGGCCTGCAGGTTTTCTTCGCCGCACAGGTTCACCACAAATTCTCCGGTTTCTTCAATGATATCATGGGAATAGCGTTCCGGCCGCACAGAAATGGACACCATGGGCGGATCGGAATTGACGGTTCCGGCCCAGGCGATGGTCACCGCATTGGGTTTTTCCCCTTCACGGGCGCAGCTGACCAAAACAGCCGGCACAGGTGCCAGCAGGGTGCCGGGATTCAGGTTCACAAAAGCCATGATATTTCCTCCTTTTATTGTGCCGCCGCTTTGCCGGCCAGAATGCCGGAAGCAAAGGCAAACAGCAGGTTATAGCCGCCGCAATCGCCATCCACATTCAGGATTTCCCCGGCGGCGTAAAGCCCCTTTTGCAGGGCAGATTCCATGGTATGGGCATCAAAATCCCGGGTGTTCACACCGCCCCGGGTGACCTGAGCGTATTCAAAGCCACGCAAACCGGTGATGGGAATAGCAAATGCACACAGCATTTTCGCCAGCTGCTGGCCGGTCAAACCCTGCATTTTTTCGGAAAGCAGCCGGGGCAACAGGCCGCAGAGCACTTCTTCCCGGGGCAACAGGCTGCTTCTGTCTTTCAGCAGGCGCTGCACTTTGTCCAGATTTTCATACACGTCTCCCACCGGCAGCCTTTCATACAGGCAGGGCACCAGCCCCATCATGGGGGAAAAATCCGCATAGAGAATCGGCTTCTTTGCCCGGTGTACATCCGCAGACAGCTGCATGGCGCAAATGCCGCTGACCCCGTAATCGGTGAACAGCACTTCCCCGGCCGCCCGGCTTACAGGCTTCTCGCCATCGCAAAGAGTAAGGATGGCCGGGAGGCGAAGCCCTGAAAGGCCTTTAATGACCTTCTTATCCGCCAGCAAAGGGGTCAGGGCCGGCAGCGGCTGTTTCAGGGTATGCCCGAAGGCGGTCAATAATGCGTAAGCACCGCCGTCATGGCCCAGCTTACCGCCGGCCATGCCGCCGCAGGCCACAATCACTTTTTTTCCATCATAGCTGTTTTCGCCGGCAGTCACCCGGAAACCGTTTTTTTGCCGGGTGATTCGCTGCACTTTTCCATCGCACAGGATGGCAACACCCCTTCTGTCCAGGGCTTTGCGCATCACATCCAGTACGCTTGCCGCCTGGCCGCTGCCGGGGTACACCCGGCCACCACCTTCCTCCCGGGTCACAAGGCCCAATCCATGGAAAAAGGCCAGCACGTCCGCCCGGTTGCATGCATCCAGCACTTGCTTTGCAAAGCCTGCATCCCCATAATAGGGAGCATCCAGCATGTTGATCAGATTGCAGCGGCCATTGCCGGTAGCCAGCAGCTTCCGTCCCACCCGTGGGGCGCTTTCCAGCACCAGAATATCCTTTTTTTGTTCGGATGCGGAAAGCGCAGCGGCCAAACCCGCTGCGCCTCCACCGATGATCATCACATCGTATTGTTTCATTGTCTTTTACCGTCAGTTGCCATACTGCTCATAATATGCCTTATAGGCATCCTTGATGGCGGTCTGGTGGCCATACCAGCCGTTCTTCGAACTGTCCACGTCCACCTTGGCAGGATTATCCTTGCTGCCGTGCGTCTTACTGTTGGTGAAGTGCACGCAGAACTGGCCGTTGTAGCCATTATCGGGAATGCGATCGCCGTCAAAATTATGGGGAATGCCGTACATGGAGCCGCAGAAGGTGCGGGTACCAATGGTAACCCACAGGGGACGGCGGCGGTAGGACTGCAGTTCCTTTTCACGGTCAGAGATTTCCTGGGGATTGCTGACGCCGTAAATGCGGCAGATAGCAGCGGTATCTTCCGTAGTGGCAGGCTCGGCGTCAGCGTGGTTATCGCCATAGAGACGCTGAGCGCGGAAGGAGATACCGGTCTTCACGTCGGTGATGATGGCATTCTTGCCGGGGCTCCAGAGTTCATCAATGCCGCCGTTCCACCAGTCTACCATTTCGGCCGGGTAGAGCACGGGGGTCACGGAACCGCCGGTGTAAGTGCCTTCGGGCACGGTGCCAAAGAGCGCATGCTGGGTCTGTTCGCCGGCCACGCCGTCCACAGACAGTTTGTTATCCTTCTGGAAGGAACGCACAGCCGCTTCCGTGGCGCTCAGGTAGATGCCGTTTACTTCGCTGGCATCCAGATAGCCCTTTTCCACCAGAGCATTCTGCAGCGCCATTACGTCTTCACCGGAAGAGCCCAGGCTCAGATTGCGGTAGCTGGCTTCCGGCGGAGCATCGGGATCGCCGGCCAGTTCATACATGGCCTTTTCTTCTTCTGTCAGTACACGCACATAATCGCCGTGCATCCAGCCGGACAGGGTGCCGTACTTCACCTTGAACCAGTAGAAGTCCCCGGAAGCATCCAGTTCGTAATCCTTCAGGTAAGTCAGCTGGGTGCCCTTGGTGTAAATCAGGGTATGGGTCTTGCCGTCCGAAGAGGGCGTTGCACGGAGCTTCACCTTTTCATCGGTGGTGATGGCCATATCGCTGAAGGTGGAAGGATCGGGCAGAGGCGTGGCGGTGGGACGGGGCGTGGCGGTGGGCTGAGCGCCCTGCCACTGATCGTATTCCGCATTGGTGAGCACCCGGACAAAATTGCCGTGCACCCAGCCATCCGTGCCGTTTACCTTGATCTTATACCAGGTAACGCTGCCATCCTTATCCGTGTCATAGAATTTGGTCACGTAATTCTTGTCCAGCTGCACATCCCCGGGGATGGGGTTGTATTTCTTGCTGGGGCCGGAACGCACCCACAGGTCGGAATCGGTGGTGATGAGATAATCGCTGTTGCCGGGACGGGGGGTGGCAGGCGCCGCCGTGGGGGTGGGGCACACGCCATACTGGTTGTAGTAATCCACCTGCCAGCTGGCCAGGGCATACACGCAGTAGCTGCGCATATAGCCGCGGGTGCCGTCAGAAAGCTGCACGGGGAACCAGGAACGATTGGCATACTTGGGATCCTGAACGGGGTTGCCGGTCTGCAGGATCACAGTGCCTTCCTTTTGCACCTTACCAACCGTGGCCGCACCGGTCTTGGGCTGGCTGCGTACATACACAGCAACCATGGAAGTAGCCACATAGCCGGAATAGGTGGGTTCGGGGGTGGAGCTGCCACCGTTGTTGTTGACTTTCAGGAAGTCATGGCGGAGGTAGCCGTATTCACCGGTCTTTTCGTCATAAACCAGATACCAGGTGTAATTGTCACCCTGCTTGATGCCGTAGTAAGGCAGTTCGCGGTTGCGGCTGATCTGATAGAGCACCTTGCCGCCGGGAGTTTCGCGGAAGTTCAGGCCGCCCTTGATGGTGGTCACAGTACCGTACTGGGTGGAAGTATCCGGAACGGAAGAAGAAGGCGGCGTAATGGGAGAAGAGGAGGGCGGCGGGGTGGGGCCGGCCACAGGAGAGCCGTATTCATCGCAATGTTCGAAGCAGTCGCTGCGCACATAGCCGATCACACCATAATAATCCACCTTCACCCAGTAGATTTCATCGCTGGTCCAGACGGGGCCTTCAAAATAATTCAGGATAGTGCCTTTGGGAATTTTGGAAGACATGGGGCCGGTCAGCACCGTGCCGCCCGGGGTTTTGCGCACGTTAACGCCGCCCAGCACCGTAATGATATACTGGTCGCCCACCACAGGAGGCGTGGTGGGGGGCGTAGTGGGAGGCGTGGTGGACGTTCCGCCGCTGTAGCCCGGGAACAGATCCGTTCCGGCAGCCAGCCATGCTTCGATCTCTCCGCCATCCATCACATGGAAAAAGTCCCCATGGATGTAGCCCACTTTGCTGGTCTTCAGGTTGCGCACCTGGTACCACTGGGTAGAGCCCTTCCAGGTATCTCCCAGCACTTCCATCACCAGGCCTTCGGGCAGCCTGTCGATATAATCCGACGTGCCCGGAGCGGGACGGAAATTAACAACACGGTTTTGCGTGCTGTTATTGATCACCAGGTAGCCATAGCCTTCATCGGCCAGTGCATTCTGTGCCGGGAGCAATGCCGCTGCCATTACCATCAGCAGCGCCAATGCCATGATTTTTCCCATGCAGTTCATTTTCTTCATACGAAATGACACCCCATCCATTTCCTTTTTCCTTGGATACAATCATAACGGCTTATCTACGCCGTTTTATGGACACAAATAGTGAAAGATGCAATCCTTCTCATGTATTCTATTACATTTTTGTTACAAGGTCAAGCGTTTTTTATAAATTTGTTACGTTTTTTTCGATTTTTTTGATATGCTTTGCTTTACGATTGCAACAAAGTGTGTTATACTTAATTTGGTTTATTGTAATAGGAAGGGATATGCCGAATATAAAGGATGGATGAATGTATGGATATTCTTTCTGTCATTGAACACAAGAAACAACATCAACGCCTTACAGAAGATGAAATCCGCTTTTTTGTGCAAGGTGCAGCAGACGGCAGCCTGCCGGATTATCAGCTGGCCGCCCTTTTGATGGCCATCCGGCTCAATGGCATGACCATCGAAGAAACAGCTGCCCTCACCTGGGAAATGGCCCGCAGCGGCGCCATGCTGCAGCCGGATGTGGACGGCATTCCGTTGGATAAGCATTCCACCGGCGGCGTGGGCGATACCACCACCCTGGTACTGGCTCCGCTGGTTGCTGCCTGCGGCGGCAAAGTGCTGAAGATGAGCGGCCGGGGGCTTGGCCATACCGGCGGCACGGTGGATAAGCTGGAAAGCATTGAAGGCATGCAGGTGGAGCTTGACGAAGACCGCTTTGTGGAGATCGTGCGGGAAGTGGGCTGCTGTGTGGTGGGCCAGAGCAAAAACCTGGCCCCGGCCGATAAACGGCTCTACGCCCTGCGGGATGTGACCGGCACGGTGGATTCCGTTCCCTTGATCGCCTCCAGCATTCTGAGCAAAAAATTCGCTTCCGGCGCCAAAGCCATCGTGCTGGATGTGAAAGTAGGTTCCGGTGCCCTGATGCCCACCCTGCCCGATGCCATGAACCTGGCAAAAACCATGGTGGACATTGGCATAAAGCTTGAGCGGCCGGTGAGCTGCGTGATTTCCGGCATGGAAGAACCCCTGGGTTCCCATGTAGGCAACGCTCTGGAAGTAAAAGAAGCCATTGAAATCCTGCAGGGCAAGGTGCAGGGTCCACTGAAGGAAGTGGCGCTGTTCCTGGGCAGCCGGATGCTGATCAATGCCGGCCTGGCTGCAAATCATGAAGCAGCCAAAGCGATGCTGCTCCGCGCCATCGAAGACGGCAGCGGCCTGCAAAAATTCAAGGAAATGATCGCCGCTCAGGGCGGCAACCCCGAAGTATGCGACCATCTTGCCCTGCTGCCGGCCGCCCCGGTGGTTATGCCGGTGCATGCAACAAAAGATATGGGATGGCTTTCCGAAACCGACGGTGTGGCCCTGGGCCTGGCTGCCCAGCGGATGGGTGCCGGCCGCATGACCAAGGACGATATCATTGATCCTGCCGTGGGCTTTGTGCTCCACAAACGCATCGGCGATCCGGTAAAGGAAGGAGATCTAATGTTCACCCTCCATGCCCGGAATGAACGGGAAGCAGAAGAAGCCCGGCTGCGCATTGAAGCCGCCCTCACCTTCTCCCCTGCCCCCGTTGCACCTTCCCGGCTGATTTATGCCCTGGTGGATAAGGACGGGGCCAACGAAATGCCCCTCTGATTTAGCCCGACTGAACTCTATCATCTTATATATAAAGGAGAACCGCCATGAAAAAACTATTTGCATTGCTGCTTTGCTGCCTGATGGTCATGCCCCTTGCCCTGGCTGATGAAATGGAAGAGACCCCTGTCCTTTCCATGGAAGAATTGGAAATGTACAAAGAAAACCTGTGGGCTCAGGCTATGGCCGGTGAAATCATCCTGGAAAAGGATCAGAACGGCCAGAACGTGGCCATCACCACCGTTGGCGACCTGACCATTACCGGTGATGCCCCGGAAGCCGATACCTATGTCCGCAATGCCCGGCTGAGCGTACATCAGCCCGGCCCCCGCGGTCTGATGATCGGCGACAGCCTGGATATGATCTTCCAGGTGTATCCCAACGATAACCCTGCCCTGGTGGGCAACTACTATGAAGCCACCCTGTGCATCTGGGGCGAGGAACCCGAAGTGATGCTGGGCTATGCCCTGCGCAACGGTCAGCGCATTACGGAAGTGACCTATGCGGTTTACAACTGGCAGGCGGACGGCATTGTCAAGTCCGGCATCACCTTCCATCTGGATCAAGGGTATATTCAGCAGATCAATGTGTTCACCGCTCCGGAACTGATGACCCAGGAAGAAGTGCTGGCAGATATCAACGATTCCGCCGCTGTACAGGAAGACGATGAATACTTTGCCTATCCCGTTTCCGAAAATGGCGCTGCGCTGGACCCCTTCTGCCGGGAAGACCTGGTGTTTTCCGGCATGGATTTCTACGCTCTCACTCCGGACAAAGCGATCACAGCGCTGGGCAATGCCCAGGTGGACGAATGGAATCAGGACACGGACGGTACCTGGCTACGCCTGATGCAGTGGGACGGCATTACCCTGATTGCCAAATATGATACCGAAAAGAAATTCTCCAGCGTGTACAGCCTGACCATCACCAATGAAGAAGTGGAAGGCCCCCGCGGCCTGCGCACCGGCGACTATATCGATATGGTGCTCTTCCGTTTCCGCCACAGTGAAGGCTCTGCGGTGGAAAACGGCGTGATCCTTTACGGCGACGGCGAAAACGCGCCCTTTGGCAAAATCACATACGGCACCGATACAGACACCCTCGTCTATACCGAAAAGCTGGATCAGGGTTCCGTTATGCTCTACCTCACTTTCAATAATGATATCCTGCAGGAAATTCAACTGTTCAATAACTGATCATCATTGATTCATCCCGTAATCAGGAGGCGTTTCATCCATGCGGATCGACCTGACCTGCCCCATTGAATTGTGGCACTGCAAAATGCCCACGGCTGCCTATCCCGTACTGACCATGGAAATCTATAACCTTTCCGAGAAAGATGTGAACAGCATGCAGGTGTGTTTGCTGTGCTACGATCGGGAAGGCGAATTGTATTCCCGTCAGGTGGAGCGCATTCAGGGGCTGGATGCACCGGCACGCCATGTATTTGAAGCCGTTATGGGCGCGGAAGATGCCGTCATGGCGCAGGATATGGAAGTGCTGATCGAAAAAGTATGGTACGAAGACGGTACCGTATGGCGCCGCGGCGCTGCCTCCCCCACCGATTACGTGCCCTCCCCCGTGCTCCAGGGGCCCCGGCTGCAGGTGATGCAGCAGCTGGCCGGCATGGATGCATCCTGCTATCCCAGTGATCAGGGCAATGTGTGGGTGTGCGTCTGCGGCCGTGCCAATGCCCCCCGGGAGGATACCTGCCGCCGCTGTCATCGGGATAAGCACGATATTTTCACCCAGTTCAACGAAGCCGCCATTGAAAAGATTCTTTTCCAGCGGCAAAATGCCCTGGAAGAAGAACAGATGCGCCAGCGGGAAGAACAAAAGCGCATTGCCGATGAAAAAGAAGCCCGGCTGAAAAAGCGCCGCCGCACCCGGAAAATCATCATTTCGCTGGTGATTACGGTGGTTGTGCTGGGGGCCCTGGCCTACGGCACCTATTTCCACGGCATCCCCTACTACAAATACTACATGGCCAACCGCGCCCTGGAAAACGCCCAGTACGAAAGTGCCAAGGAGCAGTTCCTGGCCCTGGAAGACTATCGGGATTGCCCGGAACTGGCTCTGGAATGTGATTACCGCGCCGCCACCGATGCCCTGAACGCCGGCACCTATACCTCCCTCACCACCGCTCAGCTGGGCTTTGATGCGCTGGGAGATTACAAAGACAGCGCCGAAAAAGCAAAGGAAGCACGGTACGTCTATGCCGAAAAGCAGCTGGCCGCCCGGGAATACGCCCAGGCCATCGCCTATTACCAGCAAGTGCCCGGCTATCAGGATGCCGATGAAAAAATCACCCAGGCCCACTACAGCTGGGCTGTGGATATGATGGAAGACGGCGAATATGCACAAGCCCGGGAAAAATTCCTCACCCTGGGCAATTATCAGGAATCCGCCGTCCATGCCAAGGATTGCCTGTATCAACCGGCGCTCCATGCCATGGAAAGCGGCGATTATCTGCTGGCCATTGATTATTTCCTGCAGCTGGGTGACTGGCGGGACGCTAAAATGAAGCTGAAAAGCGCCTATTATAACGCCGGTGATTACTATTTCGGCGAAGGCGAATATGATACCGCTGCCGAATACTTCCTGCTGGCAGACGACTATGAAGATGCCTATCGCCGGGCCACGGGTTGTTTGTACGCCCCGGCGGTGGACCTGATGGAAAAGGGCGAATATGCGCAGGCGGCCGAACGGTTCCGGAAAATCTCCGGCTATGAGGATGCCGCACTGCTGATGTCCCGCTGCATTTACCTGCAGGGCGAAGAAAAGATGAACGAAGGCGACTGGGAAGGCGCCCTGGCGTTCTTTGATCAGGTGCCGGACCTGCCCGAAGCGCAGGAAGGCCGCCGGGAATGCACCTACCAGCCCGCTTTGCAGCTGCTGAGCGAAGGAGACAACGAAGGCGCCCTGGCGCTCTTCCTCACCATCCCCGGCTATAAGGATGCCGATGATTACGCCAATCAGCTGCAATACGAAAAGGCCATTGGCCTGGCCAACGCCCGGAACTGGGACGAAGCCATGGTGCTGTTTGAATCCCTGGGGGATTACAAAAACAGCGCAGACGAGCTGATCAATGCCCGGTACGGCTACGCTGTGTCCCTGATTGATAATGCGCAGTATGATGAAGCCATTACCATGCTGGAAAGCCTGGACGGCTATATGAACAGCGAAGAATACATCCTCAAAGCCCGTTATATGCAAGCCCTGGATCTGAAAAACAGCCAGAACTTTGAGGACGCCGAAGCACTGTTTTCCATGCTGGGCCATTATGCCGATGCAAAGGATCAGCTGGACGATTGCAAATACCAGCGCGCATTGATCCTGGCGGACCAGGGCGAACTGACCGCCGCCATCGATCTGTTCCTCTCCATCCCCGATTATCTGGATGCCAAAGACCGGGCTGCCGCCTACGCCTATCAGGCGGCTGTGATTGCGGAAAACGACGGAGATCTGGCTGCAGCTGCCCGGCTGTATGCCCAAGCCGGCAATATCAACGATGCTCCCCAGAAAGCGGAAGAATGCGCCGATCTTTACTACGCAGAAGCCTTCCGCGCCGCCACGGTGGCCATGGAACACAAGGATTACAAATCGGTGGTGGAATTGCTGGCCCCCTTCTGGCAGGACGATCTGTCCGAAAAGTATGCTTCCATCCCCGATATGTACCGCAAGGCCTGCTATGAATACGCCAACACCCTCTATTCCGATGAAAAGAAGCCCTTCGAGGCACTGAAGTATTACCGGCAGATTCCCGATTACGAAGACGTAACGTCCAAGAAGCTGAACCGCACGGTGTATAAGCTGATCGGCACCTGGAAGACGGAAAAGGGCTTCACCTTCACCTTCCGGGATGACGGCACCTGCACCATCGACGGCCGGGATTATTACTACACTGCCACCACCTACGGCATCTACATCGGAGACCGGGAAGACGACCTGGCCTATACCTATAACGTCGTTCGGCTGGTTGGCAAAACAGCCACACTGAAGCACGAAAAGAAAAACATGAATTACCGTGTAACCCTTGTCACCGAAGAGTAAAACAACACCAAAGGCATGTGTTCCCCGGGGATGCATGCCTTTTTCATCGAAAGGAATCTTGGCATTATGATGCAAGCAAACAAAGCTGCCTCCCTTTGGACCGCATGCAAGACCCATATCCGTTCTTTCTCTCTACCGCCGGAGGAAAAGCATATTGACGTGCTGGACGGCTTCCGGGCCCTTTTTGTGCTGCTGATTGCCCGGTATCACATCTGGCAGCTGGGCTGGCTGTGGACGGATGTATGGCTGTTCGGCGAAAAAGTCCAGCTGGATTATCTGCTGCAGACGGGCTATATCTGGGTGGATGGGCTGATGCTGTTGTCCGGGTTTTTGCTGTTTCTGCCCTACACCGGCAAAAGCAAGCCCGTGCCCGTCCTGACGTTTTACAAACGTCGGCTGATCCGCATCCTTCCGTCTTATTTACTGTGCATCATTCCTTTGTTCATTCTGGCGCTTATAGAACACAAATACGCCAGCACCGGCGATGCCGTAAAGGATCTGGCGGCGCACCTGACCTTCACCCACACCCTTTTCCCCTTCAGCTATCAGCAAACGCCCCTGAACGGCGCTCTCTGGACGCTGGCCGTGGAAATGCAGTTTTATCTGATCTTCCCCTTGCTTGGCTGGTGCTTCAAAAAGAAGCCGGGCATCACCTGGCTTTTCATGACAGCTATTGCTTTCCTCTGGCGCTGGCATATTTCGGCCCTGCCGGATAACAGCCTGTACATCAATCAGCTGCCGGCTTTTCTGGACGTTTATGCCAATGGCTTTGCGGCGGCTTCCATCTTCGCCACCCTACGCAGCAAAATGAATAAAAACGGCGGGGATACCCGGCTGAAAGTGTTCTTCACCGTAATCTTTTTCCTGTGCATTTGCCTGATTGTGCCGCTGCTGCAGGGCCAGGCACAGCGCCAGGGCTACGACAACATTCGCCTGGGGCAGCTGGAAAACCGGTTTGGCTTTTCCGTGCTGCTGGCATGCGCCATGATCTCTGCCGCCTTCAGCCTGCCTTTCCTCCGTTTTCTTCTTGGAAATAAGCTGATGGCTTTCCTCTCCGCCATTTCGCTGCAGCTCTATATCTGGCATCAGTGGCTGTCCGCCCGGATCCGGGACTGGGATTTCATCCCCCACAATGCGCCCGCTCAGCCCTGGGCCAGTGCGGCAGACCAGCTTTGGCGGCAAAAATACACCATTGTGTGTTTCGCAGCTGCCATTATTGTAGCCGGGCTGATCACTTACCTCTACGAAAAGCCCATCGCCCGAAAGCTGCGAAAATAAGCAAGCAAAAAGCCGTGCAGCGCACGGCTTTTCTTTATACGCTTTTCCGGGGAAAAATCAGTTGCCAGGCGCACAGGCCAATGCCTGCAGCGCTCAGCGTCATGATGGCATAACATGCTCCGTTGGGCAGCCAGGAGAGTTTCTGCAAAGCAAATTCCATCCCGATGCACACGCCGGCCAGCAGCACATACACCACGGAACAGAGGACGGCTTTCGATCGGGAAAGTCCGCCCTTTTCAGGCTTTTTCAGCCGCCGGATCATACTGCATACCGCAATACCGGTAAGCGTGAGCGCACTGGCCAGCTGATTCACTTTGACGAACAGGGTCTGCCAGCGCAGGTAGCTGTCTTCCCGGATGCTTTCCAGCACCAAAGATACTGTGCAGAACAGGATAAAGAACACCTTGGTCTGCCTTCCGTCTTCCTCCCTTGTACGCAGCAGCACAAGAAGAATTATGAAAGCTGCCAGAGCTTCCAGTACGAACACGGCCAGACGCCATTCTTCGTACTCCACCACCCCATCCCACATTTCGCACACCGTGCGCACAGCCAACGGGAAAAACTGCAGGCTTTTTTCTTCGATCATCATGCCCACACCTTCGCCATTGAAATATTCCGCCAGCCGGGCCAGGCCGATCACCAGTGCCGTGGGTGCGGCCGCTGCATCCATAATGCGGCTGAACTTCTGCTTTGTGAGCCTGGCACACAATACCGCTGCCAGCACACCGCCGCCGATAGCCCCCCACAGGGCATAGCCGCCAAACCACAGGTTGGTAATATGCTGCAGGCCGATTTCCTGGAACATATCCAGCCGGTTCACCACATAAAACAGCCGGGCGCCCACCAGCCCCAAAGGCAGCGCCAGCAGGGCAAAATTCAGCGCCGTGGTGCCCTTCAGGCCCTTCTTGCGGCACAGGCCGTGCATCAGCAGAATACCAGCTGCAAAGGCCACCACCAGCGCCAGGGCATACAGCGGCAAGGTCAGCTCCATGGCTGCGGTTTCCTTCACCACGGAAAATTGCCCCTGCTGCAGCAGGGCATTGGCGCCCTCATACATTTCTTCTTCAAAGAAATAGTCGTTGGCAAAATAATCATCAGCGAAGTAATTTTCGTCCATACATTACTCCATCCAGGCAGAAGCAAAATAGATGATATCGCACAGGGGGCGGCGCTTGGGGTTGTTGGGCGAATTAATCTTTTGGTTCTGGAACACCATGGTACTGGAAGAACCGCCGTCCAGATTATAGGCATTCTGAACCCCCTCAAAGGAAGCCACCAGATCCGTGAACTGATCCAGGGTCATGCCGGTGGAACCGGGATCTTCCGGTCCTTCGGAGCAGATGCACAAATATTCCAGCGGCCCCACCTGCGCCAGGCACATGCGCTGGGCAGGTTTGGAACCGGCGTAGAAATGATCCCCTTCATGGCGGCGCACTTCGCCGTTCACAATCAGCCCCGGGCCGAAGGTAAAGCCGTTGATGGGCGTGCCTTCAAAGGCTTCGATGGCTGCATTATCCGGCTTTTCAAAAATGTGCAGATCGCCGTTTTCGTCAATGATCAGGATATCATAGACCCGGTTATCGCAGCGAGTACGGTACACCTTGCCCTGCCGAGCCACATAGCCTTCGTTATTGCGGCTGGAGAAAAAGTCCCCGTTGATGGCCAGCACGGCATTGGAACGCCGGGCAATGGTGGTGCCCATATCCGTGGAGGGGGAATAATAGCTCTGCGCCATGGCGGTGCGGATCTGGGAAGCATTCTGCAATTTCACCCGGGCCACCACATAATTGGTATCATAAATGCGGCCCCGTTCGATGGTCACGGAAATAGAAGGGTCTTCATACCCATTTTCGGTATAGCCGCTCTTGAGGGGCTTCACGCCGTATTTCGCCGTCAGCGGAATTTCCACCACTTCTGCCAGAGCGCCGTCCACATCCATGGGGCCTACGGGGGCCAGGAACAGCATGCCCAACAGCAACATCAGCACAAGGGCCACACGCCACACATATTTCAGCATTTTATTTTCCTCCCAAAGGTGTGATGATCACCATGTGTACTTCTTCCTCTTCCTCCACCTGCGGTGCAGGGGTCGCAACCGGCACAGGGGCGGCTGTCCCTTCCGGCTCGTCCTCCACGGGAACCGGGGGAACGTCCGGCATCACAGGAACCGGCGTTTCTGCCGGCGCAGGACTGCCGCAATAGGTAAGGATGAAAGGATCTTTCTTCGTGCCGGTGCCGCCGGTGATTTCCATTTGCGTCATATCCAGCCGCACGCTGGGCCGCAAGCCCACATTCACCCGGGTGTAAGCACCCCAACTGAGGTGGCCGTTGTAGCCGATCAGCTGCATTTTATAGCCTGTTTCCTCCTTCAGCGTGGCTGCCCAATAGGGGCACTTACCGATACCGGAATCCTTATACACGCCGCGCTTGAGGGCGTAGGGCGTGGCGGATGCCTGACGGGATTTCTGCTCATTCCACATGCCGGCAGAAAAACCATAATCAGTATTGAGGAATTGCTCACTGGTGAGAATGAAGAATTGGCCGCCGCCCGGCTCTTCCACCAGGGCATTCCTTTCCGGCCCGTCCCCCAGCAGAGTATCCAGCGCTTCCGTATTCATCCAGGTATACAGATCGCTTTCCGCATAGGAAGCAATGCGGCGATAAGTGCGTTTTTCAATCACCTTTTCGTCCGTTTCAAAGATCACCTGCTGCGCATCGATCACATCTTCCGTAATCAGCAGGGCCTGATTGTCCGTCACGTCCAGCACGCGCCACAAAAGCGGCTTTTTGGTGCCGTCTTTTTCATAGGGATATTCGCCAAAGAGAACATACTGATAGCCTTCTTTTTTCACATAGCCCCGCATTTCTTCTGCGCTTCCATAAACGGGCAGCATCAGCAGCGCCAGCAACACAAGCAATGCCTTTTTCACGGATATCCTCCTCGTACATAAGTATCACTTCATTATATAATTATCCGGAAAGGATGTCAACGGCGCATTTTTGTGGGGTATGGAAAGACCGGTTTTTTTACATTTCAACCCTTGACTTTTGGCTCCCGTCACCGTATGCTTTTTTTATAAATTCTTTACCTGGAGGAAATGGCCATGAAGATTCTGTTCCGCCGCATGGTTTGCCTGTTTTTGATTCTGCTGTCTGTTTGTCCCCTGGTGTTGGCTGAGGAAGAACCCCTCACCCCCCGGGAACAGATGATCGAAGATATTCTTTCAGAAGCCAAAGCCCTCTTTGACAAAGCCAAGGGGCGGCCCCAGCGGGCGTATTACAGCGGCGATATCTACGTGTGCAAGAATTTCACCGTGCACTGCTTTGAAACCGCCGCTTCCAAATACCGCATGGCTGAATTCCCGGAGCAGGAACTGCAGATCCCGGCCAACCTGCCCAAAGCCGAATGCAAGGATTATGTGTACGGCGTGGAATGGATGGATGTGCCCGCCGAAGAAGGAAATCCCTTCTATGTAGCCGCTACTTTCCGCTACGATAATACCCTCACCAAAAAAGAAAACCAGAAGCTGGCCCGGGAATTTATGATGCAGTGCCAGCGGGGGGATTATTTCCAGATGGCCGCCAATTATGTTCATGGCGTAGGCGCCCACAGCATGATGATCACCGGGGATTACAACCCCGAAACCGATACCATCCGCTGGGCGGACAGTAACATGAAGGGCACCCGCAAAAGCGACGGCATCCGTTATGGCTACGTGCAGTTTGATGCGGAAAAGGATATCGACTGGTTCGTGGATGCCTTCTGCCGTAAAAAGTACGGCGCCACCCTTTACCGCCTGCGGGATGATATTGTGGAAATTCAGAAATAAGCATGGTTCCGGGAGAGGCATAGCCTCTCCTTTTCTTGATGCAAAAACCGACGGAAAAACGAATTCTCCGTCGGTCTGTTTGTTTTCATTTACACAATACAGCGATTGCGGCCGCTCTCCTTGGCACGATACAGCTTTTCATCGGCTGTACGCAGCATATTCTTATAGGTGGCCTCTTCCTGCATTTCATCCGGATGCACACCGCCAATGCTGACAGACACCTGCATGCCCTTCATTTCGGGAATATCCAGCATTCGGACAGACGAGAGGATATGGTTCAGAATATCCTTCACCTGTTCCCGGGAACGATTGCCAAACAGAAGAACAAACTCATCCCCGCCAAAGCGGATGGCGCAGTCACCTTTGTCCCGACTGAGAGAATTGAGCAAAATTTTCGCCATTTCCTGCAGGATAATATCCCCCACCTCATGGCCCAGGGTATCGTTCACATCCTTGAAATGGTCCACATCCAGGATGGCCAGCGAATACTTCATTTCGGGGTAATTCCAGGAACCGCTTTTCTGATCAACCAACTTTTCATACACAAAATGACGGCTGCTGCAGCCGGTAACACTGTCCGTATTGGCCAGTTCCCGGAAAAGCACGGTCATTTGCTTTTTCAGCTTTCTGCCGGCCAGATTGGATGCCAGCAGCAACGAAACCACAAAAGCCGCAACGCACAGCAGCACCACCGTCCAGACACCGGCCTTATCCAGCGTACCCGTCATGGACAAGCGCCACTGCATGCTTTCGGTCTGGAATTCATAGATCACCGGCTGCTCCAGTTTACCACGGCTGGCCAGGGTCACATAGTTGCCTTCCATATCCCTGTATTCCAGAGAATAGCCGGCCCCGTGCTCCGAAATATCCTTCAGGCCGAAAGAACGCACCAGTTTATCCGTATCCACCACAATGGCAGCCATCCCCCACGAATCTGCTTCACCGGGCAGCGTGATCGGCAGGCAAATATTCATCCCGCTGCCGCCCTGCACAAGATCAATCGGCGGCGTGATATATACTTTGCCCTGCCGGAGGGTTTCCACCGCTTCGGGATTGGGCGCAGCAGCTTTCCACAGATCATAGCCTACCAGCATCTCGTTTCCATTCATGGGGTATACATACCGGATAATCCCCTGGGGAGCCAGCGCCACATTTTGCACAAAGCTTTCTGTTTTGTCATCCCAGCCCTTGAGTACCAATGGCGCCAGAACATCAAAGCTTTCCGGCTGACCCTGCTCCGCCATCAGCATGAACCGCATGGCGTGCACACGGTCAATCAGCAGGGACATCTGCACTTCCATATCGTGACCCTTGCTTTCCAGCAGGTACTGTTTATGCGTGCGCTGCTCCTGAATCAGATTGCTGATAAAAACGCCTGCTATTGTAAACAGGATGGCAGCCATAATGACAAAACACCCCAGAAAACGGAACCAATACGTCCGTTTCTTTTCCTGCTTCTGTATTCCTTGCACTGCCGTCCCTTCTCTCTTACAAAAATACCATATTATTATACCACATTTTACATGCTGATACAAGAAAATTTACAAAATGTAACCGGTTTATTTAGAAATGTAACCGGATTTCAATGTAACATTTCTGCCCGCAGTTCGCCCATATCCCATAACAGAGAGCTGGTGAGATATTTATCCCGGGTATTGCGGGAATAGAAAAAGGCATCCAATACATCCTGCCATCCCCAGCCCAATTCCTCCGGCTGCATGGGCATCCAGGCTTCACGCATCAAGCGCGCAATATCCGAAAGGGGCGGCAGTTCCTCCGCCATAATCTGCTGCAGCTGCGGCCAGCATGCCCGTATCCTTTCAAAGCGATGCTGCCGGGCTGCAGCGTCATTATTGTGCCACTGGGTTCTTTCTTTTTCGATGAGCCCTTGCGCCGTGCAGCCAAACACCCGGTGCATTTCCTTTTCCCATTCCGCTTCCTTCCAGGCAGCACATGCGGCGGCAAAGGTCCTTTCATCCGGTGTCATAACTTTCAGTTTGTCATACATTTTCAGGCACAGCAGGGTACCCACGCCTACCTGAATGCCGTGTAATTCAGCAGGCTTGCCGCGATCCAGCGAAAACATTTCCCACAAGTGCGAAAAATAGTGTTCCAGTCCGGATGCCGGCCGGGAAATTTGCGCAAATGCCATGGCAATGCCGGACAGGATCAGCCCTTCCGCCACGGCAGCAACGGCTTCTTCATCCCGTTCCATCATCCGGGATGCAGAAGAAACAATCTTTTTCAGGGAAGCGCGCATCATGCCGGCAATTTCTTCACAATAATACTCTCCATTGATCAGCGCCGTCATACGCCATTCGCACAGGGCAATGTATTTGGCCAGCATATCCCCAAGACCGGCCTGCAGCATGCGCATGGGAGCATCTTTCATAATCCGGGTGTCCGCCAGAATCGCCTGGGGGCAGGCATTATACAGGGTAGTCTTGGCCCGGCCTACGATCATGGAAGAGGAATCCGAGGCATAGCCGTCCATGGAAGGAGCCGTGCCCACTACCAATTGCGGCTTGCCCACGGCTCTGGCCAGCACCTTACAGCAGTCATTGATCACCCCGGACCCCAAGGCCAGAATGCAATCACAGCCGGGATCAAAGGCCATGGTGATTTCCCCCACGGTTTCTTCGTCCGGCTCGGGATGGGTGCGATGAATGGTGTAGAGCTCATAAGCAATCCCGGCCTTTTTCAGCACCGGCTGCACAAAATGCCAGGCCGCTTTTTTCGTGTCCTGATCGCAGACGATAAAAGGCCTTTGGCAGCCCAGCACCTGAAGGGCATCCGGCAGATTGTCCGTCACGCCGCTGCCGATCCGCAGATATTTCAGGCCAATGCTGTGATGCCGCCCGCAGGCACAGGCATGCCCTTGGGGACGGATCAGTTCCTGTATATTCATATCACACAAATGCATCGCTTTACACCTTTCGTTTTTTTCTATTGTATCACATCCATGTACGGTTGAAAAGCCACGATTCCGCCTGAAAGATCCCTTTTTATCACGCACGCTTGCTTCCTTCTCCACCTTCCGATATAATAAAAGAAAGAAAACAAAAAAAGGGGGCAGCAGCCCATGATCCGCGGTATTCATTTTATCGCTGCCAATGTGCATGCGGAAAAACAGGGGGCAACCGATATTCTTTCCTTTTCCCAGCATTCCTCCTATGGAAACGGCTTGTTCCTGATGCTCCTGATCCGCACGGTGAACGACCAAAGTATGCAATGGCTATGGGAAGGTTTCAATGCTCAGCCCTGGACGGGTGAAACGCTCAAAGACGGGCTGTATACCAATGAAGAGCTGCTGCTTTTCCTGCAGCGCAATGCCCATCAATCCCTGGAAACAGGCCGCTTCTTCGGCGCACCCAAGGAAGTAGAACCGTTGAAATGCGCAAAACCTGAAACCTATGCGGATTTTCTGGCCTCTCCTTTTGAAATTGCCCTGATCTTCTGCGATTCCTATGATTTTGACGTGTATGTGAAAGACCCTGCACTGACCGGCAAAATGCTCCTGGCGCTGGAAACCATCGATGCCGATCTATCGGAAATGGAATACATCACCGATGACAATGACCGGCGCTCCGGCCTATCCCCCTTCTGAAAACAGCATACAGAAAAACCGGATGGAAACACTCCCTCCGGTTTTTATATTATCTGTTTTTCTTGAAAAATGCTGCGGCCACGGCACCAGGCCCGGCATGGGTACCAATCACACTGCCAATGATCGTAGTACGCAATTCCTTGGCGCCATGCTGCCAAAGATCCGCGCTGTCCCGGATATACTTTTGCAACAGATGATCGCTCAGGCCAGTATAACCCAGAAGAATGGGTTTTGAAAAATCGATGCCGCCGGCTTTTTCAATTTCCTGGGCCAGCAGGTTATTCGCCTGTTTGGATCCCCTGGCTTTGCCCAGCAGATTGATGTGCCCATGCTCAATGGACAGCACCGGCTTGATGCCCAGCAGATTACCGGCTATTGCAGCCGTCTTGGAAATGCGGCCGCCTTTTTGCAGGTATTCCAGGGTATCCAGCATGGCAATCACACAGATATATTCCCGTTCCTTTTCCAGCCGGACGGCGATCTCCCGGGCAGAAAGCCCTTCTTCCACCCACCGCAGGGCCATTTCCGTCAAAATACCAGCGCCGATAGCCGCCGTCTGGCTATCCACCACATAAATATTCTCATAATCCGCCGCAGCAATCTGCGCACTCTGGAATGTGCCGCTGAGCGCCGCCGATACCGTGATCACCACAGCGCTGTCTCCTTTTTCCTGCACCCGGCGGAAAGCATCGGCAAACTGCTGAGGGGAAGCCTGGCTGGTGTGGGGCAACACGCTGGTTTCGACCAGCTTTTCATAAAACTCCTGATGCGTAATCGTGATTCCATCCACATATTCTTCGGTGCCAAAGGTCACCGTCAGGGGAATCACATCTGTTTTTTTCTTCAATTTTTCCGGCAAATCCGCCGTGGAGTCAATCAGAATTCTGACCATACCTATCCTTTCATTCGCTTATTCAGGAATGCCATCCCGGTACAGACTGCGCAGATTCCCCACAATGGTGTCCAGCGCAAAATAGAAGGCGCGCCGCTGCTCATCATCCAGATCCTTCCCGGCCAGAGCCACCACACGGGCTGCACGGTTGCTGACCCGGGCTGCCGCTTCTTTTCCGGCTTCCGTCAACACCAGCACACCGCGGTACAGGCTGCCGTCCACTGTTTTCTTTTCCACCATGCCCTTCTTTTCCAGAATGGCAATCATCCGGGAAGCGTCGGATTTATCCTTGCCGCTGATTTCGCACAGCTGGGGCACGGTAATCCCCTCCGGGAAGCGATAAATGGTGGTAAGGTACGTGGCATGCGGGCCTTTCAGATCATATTTTTCCATTTCCTCCGTAGCCAGCTTCCGCCAATAGCGGGAAATTTCCGTAATGGCCAGAGAAAAGTGTTCAAAGCGTTCCATCATAAGCGTTTATCTGCCTTTCCTGTTTGTTGATATTTCAACTTCTTAATTGTACTACAAATGGCCTGCCTTGTCAAATTTCTCTTTTTCAACAAAATTTTCCTTCGATGCAACGCTTTTTTGTTCCCATTCGTCTATATAGATGAGTTTACATCATCTGGAAAGGGAGGAGCATTTTGACGGACGAAAGAAAAGCCCGGTTCACTGCCGTTGTTTCCCGGCGGCAGCAGGGACTGTACCGCCTGGCCCTGATGATGCTGCGCAATGCACCTGATGCAGAAGATGCAGTAGCCCAGGGAATGGAAAACTGCTGGCGAAAAATGGGGCGCATCCTGCAGGAAGATGCCCTTTCCGCTTACCTGACCCGGTGTGTGATGAACACCTGCCGGGATATGCTTCGAAAGCGAAAGCGGGAAACCGTTACAGACAATCTGGAAATTTTTATGCAGCCCCCGAAAACAGAAACACCGGTATGGATGTATCTGTCTGCATTGGATGATACATACCGCATCCCGCTGATGCTGCGATATTCCGAAAACCTGCCCAACACGGAAATCGCAAAGATTTTGCATCTGCCCGCAGGAACAGTATCCAGCCGCATTGCCAGAGGCTTGAACATCCTGCGCAATCAAATGGAAAAGGAGGAAAAAGGTCATGACTGAACATCAGATCGCTTCCATGATTTTTGAACAGCGGCCCACTCCTTCCTCCACGTTTGACCAGAAGATTGAAGCAAAAATGCAATCCTTGCTGCAGGAAGAAAAGCGGTCTTTCCCCGTCAGAAAGCCCATGCTGGTGCTGGCTTTGATCCTGCTGCTGCTTTTGAGCATGGGAGCATTGGCAGCCACCTTCATTCCGTCTATACAGGCATGGCTCTCCAGCTGGATTTTCTCCGATGCCGTGGGGCAGATTCAAACCACCAAAGGCACACTGGCAACCGTTCAGGTGGAAGGCATCACCTTCACCTGTGTGGAAGCCATGGCGGATGACCGGATGTACTTTGCCAATATCCGAGCCGAAGGAAAGGGGGATGTGCTGCTGGTTCCCTACTCCGGGCAAGACTGGGAAGCAAGTGCCGAAGGGATCGCCAACCCTCGCAACCTGCCCATCGTGTTTGTCCATGCCACTGTACGCTGCGGCGGGGAAGCGGAGCTATCCGACATCACGGAAGATACAGAAAACAACACGCTCTATTTTCTCTGCAACGGTTCCATGGAAGCAAACCACTCACCCGATCCAATAACACTGGTAGCAGATGTGCTGATGGACGGCAAAACCACACGGAAAACCGTTCCGTTCTCCATCGACCGGTTGCCCACCATCGAAGACTATTCCATTCCGGAACCCATCGTACTGGGAAATACCGGCTATACCCTCACCGCCCTGTCCCTGCACAGAACTGCTTTCCGCACCTATGTGAAATACGATTTTGTTCTGGAAAACATGCCCCTGGAAATGGCCTTGAAACAGCCCACCCTGCATCTGATGCAAAAAGACGGAAGCCGCCTGTTCCGCTACTGGCCCTATGATGAAGGGGTACCGGAAGAGATCCGCGTGGAAGTGTGGAACCGCAGCCGGGATGAGCTGCTATTTGGGCAGACCCTGACCCCTTCGGATTTTGTCATCACGAAAGGAGACGAAAAATGAACAAAACACTTTGCTTCTTGATTGCCCTGCTGCTTGCCTTTGGTGCCCTTCCGTCCATTGCCGAAACCATCACAGAAGACAGGGTTGCCGAAGCCATGATCCGCAAATTGCTGCAGGAATATCCGGAATATGCCGATGTGGAATTGGAAATGAAATACCTGAATTATAATCCTCCCTTTCCGGAATATGATCAGGACTATGGGTGCTGGACTGCTGATCTCTACCGAAAAAGCGATGATTTCCATCTGTTTCAGGTGATCTACAACGTGTATCATGACGATATCCGGCCGGAAGATATTCACTTCCAATACTATGATCCGGATAATTGGAAGTATATTCTCTGGCACTGGGAAAACCAAGTAAACATGGGGCCTTTTCGCTGCTGGCCCATCGAATACAAAGCAGAATTTGATGCCTGGATGCGTGCCTCCATTACAGATTATGCGGATGTGGCCCATGAAACAGAGATCCTTCTCATTCTCAGCCATGTAAATGGCATGCCGGATGAAACATGCTTGCCCATGGAAAAAGCCATCGAAGCGGCTCAACACTTTGTTGTATCTTCCGGTGCCATTAGCATAGAAGATATCCAGCTTCGCCGCACCCTGCAGCAGTTCTGGGTGGATGACCCGGAAAACCCTTACTGGTGCATCACCATCTGCAAAAATGAACGCACCTTTTTGCGTGAATGGCTGGTGGCCGTGGATGCCCACACCGGGGAATGTCAATGGATGCATGTGGATCCCTATGGTTATTACCAAATCGGCGAAGATCCCGGCAATGGCTGATCCCTTGCCATCCCTTCCCGCCTGTGATACAATGAATGCACATTGATTGAGAAAGCAGGGATGCCCATGATCCGTTATCCCCTCAACGAAAAAGACCATCAACTGATCCGGATGGGACTGGACGTGCTGGAAAAAAACTTTGATGACGGCGTGTATAACCATACCGTAGGTTGCGCCCTGTTGTGCAAAAACGGGAAAGTTTA
The DNA here is from genome assembly GCA_017434775.1 of Clostridia bacterium. Classification (GTDB taxonomy): domain Bacteria; phylum Bacillota; class Clostridia; order Christensenellales; family Aristaeellaceae; genus RUG563. The sequence goes on along the minus strand of JAFSGG010000124.1, from coordinate 2,556 downwards.
CACCGGCGTCAATTGCGACGGCATCCACGGTTCCTGCGCCGAATACATCACCATGGGCATGGCCGTTTCCGCTGGGGAACGGGAATTTGATACCATTGTAGCCGTTCATGAAAAGCACCTGAATTGCGTTATTCCGCCCTGCGGCAACTGCCGGCAGATGCTCTTTGAGTATTGCCCGGATATCAAGGTCATTGTCAACGACGAAAACGGAAACCTTATCAAAGTTTCCGCACGAGATCTGCTCCCCTTCGCCTGGCAGCCGGTGGTGTGCTGATTAACGAAAACGATAAAAGGATGTGCCGAAATCAGCACATCCTTTTTTCATTACAGTCTTTCCACATAGGGAATGGATTCTGGGGTTCCGTCATATCGTTCCACCCGGAAAGGCACACCGGTTTCTGCATCCATATCCACTACCGCGCCCGGCAATTCCGGGTTCCCGGTCTTCCAGAAGATCACCCGCCAGATTGTTTTGTCCTCCTGTTTGAAACAGGAAAAAGCAATTTCCGCTTCTTTTGCCCAGCCGTCCGGCAGATGGAATTTTTCGCCCGCTGCCATCACGGCATGTTCCAACGCCTGATGCTGTTCGATAGCTGTTGCATCCGGCAGGCAAAATCCCTGCCCTGCTATGGCCAATAAATCTCCGCATCGGCCCAAATCCTGCCCTTCGATATAAGCCTTCATGATCAAATCCGGCAGCTGTTCAGCAAACGCAGCCTTATCTTCCAAAGACCATTGAAAGAACGCGCCTTTTTCACTGCACAGCTCATCATACATCGAAAACAGTTTTTCTTCCTGCTCCAGCCGCTGACATGCCGCCACTTCGCCATTCCGTACCTGAACGGCATATTTGTCACCGTTTTCAAGCTTTACCTGAAACAGCCAGAAGGCATCCTTCAATTCTCCGGTGGGCGTAAAATAGTGGGTATCCACCTTCATATTCCGCATCAATCCGGCAAAATTCAGGTTGTATTTCGTCTTCATCGCATCCAATGCCAGGTTCCATGCTTCGTCATGTGCTATTTCATCCGGCCCGGGCATTACGTGATAGCTATGCGGAATCAGCTTTCCTTCTGCCATAAACGCATCGCGTATACAACGTCCTTCCAGGGTTTCACTGAAAAATGGATCATCCGGGAAATACAATTTTTGAAACATCTGTACCGCCGCAGACCATTTGTTGATCCCGCTCTTCCGTTCTTCCCCCGTCACGTCCATAAAGGATACCGCATCCGCATTACCCGTTTCCCATGCCTCCATGGTTTTATCAGACACCGTATGCATGTACGGCCTGTTGCACTGCAATATCGATATAGCTTCTTCTTTTGTTCCGCATTCCGCCATTGCTCCTGTAAAAAGAAAACACAAACTGACAAGAAAGCACAAAAATCGTTTCATCTGCGTTACCTCTCCATCTATTTTTTCCTGTTCGTATATATAACGCAGATAAAAGGCTTTTTGTTTACACGCTTTGCAAGAATTTCCCTGATTTTCTCATTGTTTACATTTTCTTGATGTAGAGCACATATTTCCCGATACAATGAAAGCCCAATCTTTCTAAACAGCCTTTTTCCTGCTCTTGAGAAAAATAGGTTAGATATTTCACGCCTCTTTCTTTACTTTCCTTCAGCGCTGTATTCATCATTGCTTCATAATGTTCTTCCGTCATGCTTTCTGTGCTTGAAACGCCGAATATTTCTTCTTGTTCCGTTCCTTTTTGCAGAATAACCGCAGAAACCGGTTGCTCATGTTCATATGCAATATATATATTCCATCCATCAAAGGTATTGAATATTCTGTCCGCATTCCAATAAGTATACGCATCCGTTTTGTATATTTTCATAAATTCATGATAAGTTTCTCTGGTTAATTTGCGAACCGTCTTCCCGATTTTTCGTTCCTGATATTCCGAAAAGAAGAATGAATGATTCCAACTTTCTTCAATCTTTTCAAAACAGTTGTCTTCCATAAATTCCAACGCTTCCTTATTTTCTTCAGGAAAGCCAAAATAGATTGTATCACCCTTTACTTTCTCATTCAAATGGTGCATCAACGCCTGCATTGCATTTCTTGTTCCATGCTGCATAATACAAAAGTTGAGCTGAATATACCGCTCCTCTCTTATTTCAAAATAACCAATCATTCCTTGAAATATCCCATTTTCTTCATATATGAATAAAGTATTATTTCCGTTTTCAACGTTCCCTTTCAACGAAGCCATCATATCAGCTTTTGTCTTGATGCCATCATAATAGATAGGATAACAGCAGCATTCAGGTTTTTGCGCCATTTCCCATAGTAGATCGATGCTTTCATTTATATCCTGTATGGTTGCCTCATAAAACACTTTTATTTCACCTTCACTTTCATGTATGCATCATATCACATTTCTACATAAAAAAGAAGCATCTCAGTTGAGATGCTTCATGGAATCCGGCGACGACCTATCCTCCCGGGCCGTGTCCAGCCAAGTACTTTCGGCGCTGAAGGGCTTAACTTCTGTGTTCGGTATGGGAACAGGTGGGACCCCTTCGCCATTGCCACCGGAAATTGTTT
>JAFSGG010000123.1 GCA_017434775.1 Clostridia bacterium | reverse complement strand
GCGGCCTGCAGTGTGGAAATTCAGGCCCGGGGCGGCAGTGAAAAATACAATACGCTGGGCCAGCTGGTGCCGGATCATCGGGTGGAAAAGCGCACGCTGGATCTGCGCTGGCACCGGATGGACAGGGAAAATCTGCAGCGGCTTTTCACCCTGTTGGACAGCGGCGTTTTCTTTGATCTTACCTATCCCGATCCTGTGGCGGGGGAAAAAACCATCACCTGCCGCTGCACGGCCCGGGGAGCCCGGGTGTGGCAGTATACCGGGGAAGCTGCCTGGGCGGACGTACATCTGAAACTGGAGGAAAGATAAATGTCCCATGTCCGATTTTCCGGTAAGGATTTCTTTTCTCTTTCCGGCACGATCACTTATCTCACCGGTACGGAATTGCCGGTTCAGGCTGCGCATGTACTTTCTTATACCGGCACAAACGGCGTCCGGGACGGCATGCTGCCGGGGGCGGTTTTGAGCCAGCGGTGCACGTTGATTCTGCAGAATGAAAACCGCCTGTATACGCAAGGGTTATCGCTGCAAGGGGCCCGGGTGCAGCTTTTTCTGCATCAGGGGGAAGACACAAAGCCGCTTTCTGTTTTTTATGTGGACGGTATTTCCCAGATGGACGGCAGCGTTTTTCTCACCTTGCAGGGCACAGACGGCGTGGATAAAGCCTTTGAAACCCTCTGGCAGGACGATCTTTCCTATCCGGCAACCATCCATGAACTGGCAAATCATGTGATGGAAAAGGCGGGTTATCCCCAAATGGCTGCTTTTCCCGGCGGTGATCAGCAGCTGATTCAAAAACCTTCCTGGGGAGAAACATCCCTGCGGGGTGTTTTGTCCCATGCCGCTCAGGCCTGCGGTTGCTTTTGCATGGCGGCGGCTGACGGCAGCGTATGTTTTGTGCCTGCCTGGCAGACGGAAGAACCTTTTGAAATTTTCCCGGAGCAAACCTTTCGCTATACTGCGGATAACGCAGCCTTTGGCCCTTTGAATGCAGTTTCGGTTATGCCTGCCGGAGCAAGAAAAGGTACGGAGCCCATCCGCATTCAGCCGGCCGGGGAACCCATGGACGCCGATCGTTGTTATTGCATCGCTGAAAATCCCCTGTTTGCGGAGGAAAACACGGCCAAAACCCTGGCCCGGCATCTGCATACGGCGCTCAGCGGCATGCACTTTGTCCGGCTGCAATTGCGCTGCCTGGGGGATGCGGCCATGCAGCTGGGCCGGCGCATCCGGGTGTGGGATACCCAGGGCGGCTATACGGACAGCGTCATTACCTCCCTTTCCGTTTATGTGGAGCACGGCTTTTCCATGCAGTGTGATTGCACCTATCAGCCGGCGGTCAACACAGCCGGGCGCATTTTCACCCCTGCCGGCGGTATCAATGCGGCTATGCTGCAGGGGGAAGTGGACGGCGCGCTTATAAAAGCCGAAAGTATTTCCGCCCGGCAACTGGCAGCCCATGCCGTTACGGCGGAAAAGATCTCCGCCGGCAGTATCACCTCCCATCATCTGGCTGCTGCCGGCATCACGGCGGAAAAACTGGCTGCCGGTAGTGTGACGGCGGAAAAACTGGCTGCAGAAAGCGTCACCGCCGATAAACTGGCTTCTGCCAGTGTTACGGCGGACAAGCTGGCTGCCGGAAGCGTGGATGCGCATCATATTGCGTCCAATTCCATCACAGCGCAGCAGCTTTCTTCCGGTCTCATCACGGCGGAAAGCGGCCTGATTGCCAACGGCGCTGTGGGAACCGCCCATATTGCGGACGGCAGCATCACGGATGCAAAAATCGTGGGCCTTACCGCCGGCAAAATCACCGCCGGCACCCTGGATGCGGCGCAGGTGAACATCATAAACCTGAAAGCCGATAACATCACCGCCGGTACCCTCAACGGTCAGGTGATTCCGGTGCTGGGCAGTGACAAAATTGCCGACGGCGCAGTATCCGGCGTGAAACTGGTAAACGGTGCTGTTACCGCCGAAAAAATCGATGAAGGCGCCGTGACGGCGGATAAGATCGTTTCCTCTGCTGTGACGGCGGATAAGCTGGCGGCAGATAGCGTGACGGCTCAGAAAATCCTTTCCGGAGCCATTACCGCCGATAAGCTGGCCGCCCATGCCGTGACGGCGGATAAACTGGCAGCCCACAGCGTTACGGTGAATCACCTCTCCTCCCATGTGGGAAGCAGCCTGGATCTGACCGGCAACAAAAGCCTTCGTTTGATGGTGGACCCGCTGGAAACGGCGGTCATGGAGCAATCAGGCCAGCAGATGACCATCTCTTTCGATACCGGCAACGCCATCGAAAAGGAGAGACAGAGCCTTACCGCCCGGGTGCATGTGTGGAAGAATGGAGAGGATGTCACGGACGATATTCCTCTTTCTGCTTTCACCTGGACGAAGGACAGCGACCAGGAAACGGATGCCGCATGGGGCACGGAAAACACCGGGAAAGCAGCCGTCATATTGACCCGGGCGGATATCGGCAAATCCTGCCGGATCAGTTGCACGGTGGATGCGAAGGGCAGCTATGGCATGTTTGAAATCGTGAACGGCGAACTGCTCTTCACAGGCACGGACATTTTCCGGCTGGAAAACGGCGATCTGTACGGCCCCGAAACCTATGTGCTGAAGGACGGTATGGTATATCGCAAAAACGCTCCCGGCAAAATGACCGTCACGTCCACCGCCTTTGACCACAGCGTGCTGGAAAACAGCGGCCTTACCATCACCGATGATGGGGTGCACATCTTTACCGGCGGTGCATTTACCGTGGACAGCGGCAATTTCAGCATCGACAAAAACGGCAATGTGACCGTGAACGGCACCGTGACAGCGGAAGACGGCCTGATCGGCGGCTGGAAGATCAACCCCGGCAGCCTTTCCAGCGGCGAAGGAACAAAGCATGTGCGCCTGTCCACCGCCGATGCCACCTATGCCATCTGGGCCGGGGCAGAGGATGCCGGAAACGCCCCCTTCCGTGTGGCACGGGACGGCACGGTTTTTTTGACCAAGCTGTATGTAACGGACGAAAACGGCGTGGCACAGGAAAATCCGGTGAACCTGCGCACCAGCTACTGGAAGATGGATAAAGCCTATGCCCGGGCGGTACAGACACTTACCGTGGACGGTGATACGCTGACTATTACGCTGAATGATGGTACATCCATAAATTTTAAGAAGGCGGGCTTCTCGGCGTTGGAACTGCGCCAAGGAGACCCGCAAGGCAGAGGTGTTTGGGTGTATAACCCAGCAGACCATACCTACAATGTGCAAAAAACAGTATACGCATACGACAATAACGAATACACCGGGTTTTACAGCACGGTTAATGAAACCAGCGGCACAGAGGCGTATCAAGATGGTAAGGAAGATGGTTACAACAGCGTAAGCATTTCCGGCATTACCTGGCAAGCAGCAGACAGCTTTACTGGTGGCGATGACTACGGTACAACGGTGTACATCCGTGCAACAGCAAGCAATGGCAAGACAGGAACAGAAAGCTTCCGTGTGAGTGGCGTAAGTGCGTATAACCTTGGCGTGTCAGCCGGACACAAAACTGGATATGATGAAGGCTATGCTGCCGGGTATGCAGCGGCCAAAGCGGCTGTGACGGTGGAAGGTCATATCAATTACATCCGCAATACTGCTGCAAACTACTTCTTTGCACAGGGCTATGCCGATGCTTACGTGGACGGCGTAAAGGTGGCGTCTGATACATTCAGCGCAAGCCAGGTAATCAATGTTGGACAATAAGGAGTGAAAACATGAGCGTGAATCTTGGCCGTGTGGCCTATGTGGAAAAAGGCGCATATGACGGCGGTACCACATATCAAAAAAAGGATGTGGTGAGCTATAACAACGGAAGTTATGTGTACATTGCGGATGTTTCTGCTGCCGGAATCGTACCAACGGATACAGCGTACTGGCAGCCGATGATTAACCCTGAAGCCATGAACCGGGCCGCCGAAGCGGCGAACAAGGCAGCGGAAGCGGCCACGGCAGCTGTGCCCAATCTCCGCAAAGAACTTGATGGCAAAGCCCCGGCCATCTATGTGGATGCAACCAGCGACATGGTACACATCACGGACGGTGCGGCCATGCCTGTGCAAAGGATTGTGACCGTCATTAACACGGCGTCCGGGGTGGACAGCGTGAGCGTGACTGTGGCAGGGCGGAATATGTTGAACCACAGTGCAGAACGTGTGGAAGACATGACCTTGAAAAATTCTTCCGGTGCAGACATCAGCCGAAAGGGCTATCTGGTTGAGCTTCCTGCCGGGAGTTATGCAATCAAGTCAGAATACAAGGAAGGTTACACAACCGGCACATATATTACCGGCCTGATTGTGGATGCCGAGCTACAAAACCACGGCAAGGAAAGCGTTAAAGTGGTGAATGGGAATACCGTTGGTACTTTCAAATTTTCCCTTGAACCGGGCGAGAAGTTTGCACTGTACAACGGCAATACCAGCCTGACTGTCAGCCAGACAAAAACAGCATTTGACAGAGTAAACCTGTATATTTTCACCGACGATGGCAACACGGAAAGTGAAGAATACAACGGCGAAACCCTGACCGCAGCCCTGCCAGAAACGGTGACAGAGGGTGCATACGATTGGCTGAACGGCGTATTGGCCAAAGCGGACGGAAGCACCATCCATCTCACCCCCCAGCAGATGGAAACGCTCAAAGGCACGAACAACATTTGGAGCGATGCCGGACAGACGGAAGTGACCTATGCAGCCGATACCGGCCTGTATATTGAGCAGAAAATGGCAGCCCTCGCAGCCGCTGATAATAGGCTGGCGAATGGAAGTGCCGATGCGGATGAAGAAAGCCTATGACATGCGAAGAATTTTTGCAGGGCATTCAGCAGAATGTGAGCCGCATCCGGGAATACAGGCTGGGCATGGATGGCAACGGCGGTCAGTGCGATTGTATTGGCCTGATCATCGGTGCCGTCCGGCTGATGGGTGGGAAGTGGACGGGCACCCACGGCAGCAACTGGACAGCCAGGAATGGCATGAAAGCTTTGCGTAAAATTGCTTCCGCCGGGGAATTGCAGCCGGGAGAATTGGTGTTTAAGGTGTGCAAGCCCGGAGAAGACGGCTATTCCCTGCCGGATACGTATCGGCAGCATCCCGATCAGAAGGATTATTATCATGTGGGTGTGGTTACGGCGGTCAATCCCCTGGAAATCACCCACTGCACCGGCGTTCCCGGCGGCATCCGCAAGGATCATGCCCTGGGGACGTGGCAGTATGCCGGAATGTACATCGGCCTGACGGATAAAGAAAGCCGGAACCTGTACCGTGTGACCGGCGGTCGGCTGAAAGTGCGCAAAGGTCCCGGCACGTCCTGCGCTGTTATTGCCCATCTGCCGGACGGAACCCCGGTGAAGGCTGCACCCGTTGCCGGAAACGATGCCTGGATGCAGGTGGAGCATGAAGGCGTCACCGGTTTTTCCATGGCCAGATACCTGATGCCGCTCCATGCATCCGGCGATGCCCTTGAACGGCTGTGCACGCTGCTGGGGGAAGCCGTTCATCTGGCACAGCAGCTGAAAAGCGAAGCATAACAGGAGGAAACAGTGACGGAGAGTATCTGGGTGGCCATCATTTCCCTGCTGGGCACCCTGGGCGGCACGCTGGGCGGTATTGTCATTTCCAACCGCCTTACGGTGTACCGCCTGGCCCAGCTGGAAGAAAAGGTGAATAAACACAATAGCCTTGTGGAACGCACTTATGTGCTGGAAGGCCGCATGACCGAAGCGGAACACGATATCCGCGATATGAAAAACGGAGGGAGAAAGGCGTGAAACAAAACCGCATGAAGAGTTGGGCGCTGTGGATGTCCATCGGCGCATTGCTGATCTTTTGCGTGAAGGAATTTGCCGGGCTGGATGTTTCCGGCACGGTGAACGGGCTGCTGGATGTGCTGTGCCCGGTGCTGGTGGGCTTTGGCATCATCAATGATCCCACCACCCAGGGGCAGCTGTAAGCAGTCAAAAAAAGAAACAAGCGGAGATCGCGCAGGGGAGGGGCTTGCTCTTCCCCTTTGTTTTTAAAAAGGGTACGGGAGCGGAATGCTGAGGGGGGCTGCGGCGGGAGCCGAGATTTGCGGAAATACGGCGTGATCACCTTGACGCTGCGGTAATCATGCGGTACAATATTTGTATAAAAGAGCAAGTGATTTTCCCGGAGGTATTTCTATGAAGAAACGGCTCATCTTCCTCTTGCCCGTTGCACTGATTGTTTTTGTTTTGGCGCTGGTTTTGTTTCCGCGTCCGGCTGAAATGTCATTGGAAGAACGCATGAAACAGGATGTGGCAGCAAACCACGAAACATTGTCTTTCCTTCTGGAAAGCAATCCGGGGCAATACATAAAAAAGGATCATCCGTCTTTCAAAAGCTTTGCTTCTTTGTTTTCCGCCCCTTTGGAAGGGATCGACACAAGGAAACCGGAATATGCTGTTCTTTCTTTTGAAAACAGCCATCCCGAGAAAAATACGTATTTGTACTATGCCGAGAATGACAGCTTTTTCATCAATGAGGACAACATCGTAACAAAGGATCATCCGGAAGTAAACCTGGATCAACTGGGTGTAAACGGCAAGGGGTATATCCATTGTGTCCGTTTGCAGGAAGGATGGTTTTTGTCTGATTCTTATCTTCCCACATAAGCCGGGCATTTCAAACAGAAGAAACAGAAAGGAATACACCATGAAAAAAACAGCCTTATTTCTCTTGATTGTTCTGTTTTCTTTGCATGGTCTGTATGTCCATGCGGATACGGTACAAACGGCCGATACCGGTGCGGAACGGTTTGAAAGCACATGGAGCACGGACGGCGCAACGGCAGATATCCGCTTTGAGGACGATTATTTTCAGGTGCATGTGGAACGTTTTGACCACGGCGAAGAATGGAACACTTGGGATTATCGGTGTACCTATGACGCCGCACAGCAGACGCTGATCGCCGACGGTACGGGCTGCAAAACCGCTTATGCTTTCGATTTTGCTACCGGTTGCGAAACGGAAACCATGGTCTATCAAAACGGAAGTGCGGTCTTCTCCCTGCATCCGGAGGAGTATCTGGTTTGGCTGGATGAGGAAGAAAACGCCGGGCAGGAGCTGCGGTTCACCAAAATGGGGCCTTTCAACGGCGTATGGTGTTGCGGCCCCTGGACCATCGAATTCACGCCCACAGGCAATGCCTATCGCTGTCGTATCACGAGAAATGACGAAAACGGCATTGCGGCCATCTGGAGTTATTTTTGCCGATACGATGCTGTATCCGGAACGGTGATCAGCGATCACACCGGGCAGAAAGAAATCCGGATCGGCAGCGATGAAGAGGGCGAAATATACGAGGAAGTGTATGCCAACGGTTCTGCGGTGTTCTCCATGGACAATGACGGTAATCTTTTGTGGCAGGATAGGAAAGACGATGCCGGAAAAGGTATGTTATTCATTCCATGGAATGTTCCGGAAAAATAAATATAAAAAAGGGAGGAAGCAATTTCCTCCCTTTTGTTTTTCCGCTTCACAAGGGGCGTTTTTTCATTGAAAACAAACCATCATTCTGAATTTACTTGCTCAGGCGGATCACGTTCCAGCTGGCGGCAGGCAGCCGGATGCCTTCGCCGGGCTTTTCGGGGGTCACGTCCTGAGGCTTTACTTCATGGGGGTTCTGTTCCGTATTGATGGCCTTCACATCATCATGATGCAAAACGGAATGGCTGATCACCTTCATATCGCCGAAGGAACGCAGGTCCGCATCCAGCAGCACATCTTCCTTCAGGTCCCGGTTCACGGCGAAAATCACCACATCCCCGTTCTCCTGCAATACAGCGGCGGCATCCACCACGGGCACGTCCGTATAGTGCTTGGTATCGAATTTTTCGCAGGTCAGCTGGGGCAGCAGGCTTTTGCCCCGGCCCAGGGTGCTGGCCTGCATGACGGGATAGAAAATGGTCTGGGCCCAGGCACCGCCGTTCTTGTTGGTCATGATGGGGGCAATCACGTTCACCAGCTGAGCCAGACACCCGATCTTCACCCGGTCTGCATTTTTCAGCATGGTGATCAACATGAGGCCCACAAGCAAGGCATCTTCGAAATTATAGATATCTTCCAGCAGCGGCAGGGCATTGCCCCAGGGCTCCGTCTTATACAGGTTCTGATCCTGCTGATTGGAATGATACCACACGTTCCATTCGTCCAGAGAAAGGTTCACTTTCTTCTTGGAATGCCTGGTGCCCTTGACGGCATCGCAGATGGAAGATACGGTCTTGATGAAGTCATCCAGATCCAACGTGGAGGCCAGGAAATCTTCCGTTTCGTTATGAGGATTGCCGTAATAGCGGTGCAGGGATACATAATCCACGTTATCGTAGCATTCCGTCAGCACCTGATATTCCCAGGTACCGAAGGTGGGCATGCCGGTGCCGGAAGAACCGCAGACCACGGTTTCAATGGAATCATCCGTCCACTTCATCATTTTGGCCGCTTCATTGGCCACCCGGCCGTATTCCGTGGCGGTCTTGGCGCACATCTGCCAGGGACCGTCCATTTCGTTGCCCAGGCACCAGAGCTTGATGTTGAAAGGATCCTTGGCGCCGTTTTTGATGCGCAGGTCGCTCCAGTAGCTGCCGCCCTTGTGGTTGGTGTATTCCACCACATTCCGGGCGGCATCCGGGCCCCGGGTGCCCAGGTTCACCGCATACATCACTTCGGAGCCGGCTTCCTTTGCCCAGGCGCAGAATTCGTGCAGGCCCACTTCGTTGGTTTCGGTGGTTTTCCATGCCAGGTCCAGCCGCCGGGGACGATCCGCCACCGGGCCGATGGAATCTTCCCAATTGAAGCCGGACACAAAATTGCCGCCGGGATAACGCACGATGGGCACGTTCAGCTGCTTCACCAGCTCAATCACGTCCCGGCGGAAGCCCAGCTTATCCGCCGCGGGGTGGCCGGGCTGATAAATACCGGTGTATACCGCCCGGCCCAGATGCTCAATGAAGGAACCGTAAAGCCGCTTATCGATCTCCGAAATCACATAGTCCTTGTCCAGAATCAGTTTTGCCTGTTTCATGGCAGTTTCTCCTTTTATGTATTATTGAAAGATGTTTTTCGCAAAGTTGTACAGGCCGTGCTTCCACACATTAAAATCATGGCCGCCCGCAGTGACGTAGAACACATGATCCGTGCCGTTTTTCGTCAGGGTATCGGAATAGGTTTTGGGCCATTCTCCCACCACACCGTCGGACTGACCGGCATTGATCATGATGAAAGTCGGATAATTCTCATCCGCTTTGAAAGCGTCGGTAGCAAAAAGGCCCGTTTCCGCATAATAGGGCAATACGCCGGGAGCCGGACAGAAAGCGCCCACATAGCCGAACGTTTCCGGCATGGAAAGGCCGATATACAGTGCTTCTCTTCCGCCCATGGAAAGACCGGCTACCGCCATGTTTTCCCGGCCTTCCTTAATCTTATAGTTTGCCTTGATGAAAGGCAGAAGATCATCCCTGAGGTCATTGATGAAGAAATCGAAGGCCGCAAAGGCTTCCGGGCTGTACATATTCACAGAGGAAGAAGCCCCGGCCGGAAATGCCTTCACATTGGGGGTCACCACAATCATTTCCACCGCTTCGCCGGAAGAAACCATATTGCCCAGTACCACATCCGGTTTGCCGCCGGTCCATTCGGATTCGTTGCCGCCAATGCCGTGGAGCAGGAACAAAAGGGGATATTCCCGATCAGGATCATAATTGGGAGGCAGGTACACAAAACACTTACGTTCCCGGCCGCAGGCAGTGGAATAATAGGTCTTGAATTCCAGCTTGCCGTACGTCACATCCTCCCTGCGCTGATCAAAACCTGCGGGGACGGAAAATTCCTCTGCTGCCGCCAACGCCATGGGCATCAGCATGCACAATGCCAGAAGCGCACACAACCATTTCATCCGATAAAACTCCTTTTCCGTTTTTCACTGATTTTATTGTAAATGACAGCAAAAATCCTGTCAATGGCGGTTTTCATATTTTTCCGGCTGTGGTATACTATTTGCAAGACAGAAATATCCGGGAGGACATGATGAACAAAGTCATTTTGCTGTGCGGCAAAATTTGCAGCGGCAAGAGCACCTATGCTGAAAAAATCATTCAGAAGGAAAAGGCCGTTCTCCTTTCCTGCGATGAATTGATGCTGATGATTTTTGATCCGCTGCTGGGGGACAGGCATGATATCATTTCGGAGCGCGTGCAGAAATACCTGTATCAAAAATCTCTGGATGTGATCGCTGCCGGAGCCAATGTGCTGCTGGACTGGGGTTTTTGGCAAAAACACCGCCGGGAAGCCGCCCGGGCATTCTACCGGGAGAAAGGTATCCCCTGCGAATTCCATTACATCGATATTTCCGATGCGGACTGGCAGAAAAACATTGCCGAACGCAACCGGGCCATTGAAGAAGGCCGCAGCGACGCTTATTTCATCGATGAAGGGCTGGCCGCCAAATTTGAAAGCCTGTTTGAAAAACCTGCCCGGGATGAAATGGACGTGTGGTACTTAAACGAACGAAAATAAGGAGGAATAGATCATGCGCAATATCAACTGGGGCGTGCTGGGCACTGCCGATATCGCGAAGGGCTGCACCATTCCCGGCATGCAGCAGGCCGAAAACTGCATTTTATATGCCATTGCCGGACGGAGTCTGGAAAAGGCGGAACAATTCAAACAGGAATTCGGCTTTGAAAAAGCTTATGGCAGCTATGACGAAATGCTGGCAGATGAAAACGTGGAAGCCGTTTATATTCCCTTGCCCAATCAGCTGCACCTGGAATGGACCCTGAAAGCGCTGCGGGCAAAAAAGCATGTGCTGTGCGAAAAGCCCCTGGCCATTCATGAAAAAGAAGTGGAAGAAATGTTCCGCTGTGCCCGGGAAAACGGCGTGATCCTGATGGAAGCTTTTGCTTATCTGCACAGCCCCATTGTGGCTGCTGTAAAGGAAGATGTGAAAAAGCTGGGTGCCCTGCGGTATATGGAAAGCGCTTTTATCACTTCCGATTATCCGGTGGAAAATATCCGCATGCGCCGGGAAACATACGGCGGCGGCACCTATGACCTGGGCTGCTATGCCATCAGCCAGATCCTGTGGATGTTTGACGAAGAGCCCGTGGACGTAAAGGCCATCGCCACCTTCTCTCCTCAGGGGGTGGATAATTGCTCCACCGGTATCTTTACCTTCCCATCCGGGGCCAAGGCCCATTTCACCAGCGGCATGGTGCTGCCCACGGGTCAGGCCCGGCGGCTGGACCGGTTCCAGATCCATGGCGAAAACGGCTGCATCACTTCCGAAACGGAATTCAACCAGCAGGGTAATCTTTCCTGGAAGCTGACGCTGAAGGGAAAAACCGAAACGAAAACCGTCTTTGCCCCCCAGAATTATCGGCTGGAAGTGGAGCAGATGAACCGCTGCATTCTTTCCGGGGAAGAGCCCCATGTGTCTGAACAGTTCTCTCTGCGCCTGAGCCGCACCATGGATCGTGTTCTTGATTCCATGGGTTACTAAACGATCAGGAGAATGCTTATCATGAAGAGAAAGCTGCCGGTTTTCCTTTTTGTTGGCTGGGTGTGCCTTTTGCTGGCTGCTGCCTGCCATGCGGAAACCGAACTGACCTTTAGTCTGGAAAGCGGCGTATATCCTATCCGACAGAAGCTGGAGATTACCTGTTCCAATCCGGAGGCCGGCATTCATTACACCCTGGACGGCGCTGCGCCCACCGCTGCTTCCCCGGTTTATGAAGGGCCTGTCACGCTGGACGTGACGGTGGGCCGGCATGATCCGCTCAGCCAGATTACCGGCCTGAGCATCGATGAACCATACCTTCCCCAGAAGGATTTTCCATCCGCCCATGTGGTGCGGGCTGCCGCCATCCTGCCGGACGGCACCGTGGCCGCCACCGCTGCCGGCACCTATTTTGTGGGCTACGGCAATCGGGCGTCTCTTTTCGGTGATTTGCCCGTTATTTCCCTGATGACGGATAAAGCCAATCTTTTTGACTATGAAACCGGCATTTTCATGCTGGGCAAATCCTTTGACGACTGGACGGCCCAGCGCACCGAACCCTATGAAAACTGGGAAGTCTTCGGCAATTTTTCCAACAAAGGCATGGAATGGGAACGTCCCGTCACCGTGGATTTCATGATGGCGGAAGGGGATCATTTCACCCAGGAGATGGGCATGCGCATCAAAGGCGCCGCCAGCCGCACCATGGTGCAAAAGAGCATCCGGCTCATTGCCCGGGAGGAATACGGCAAAAAGAACATCAAATACCCCCTGCTGCCGGAGAACATCTGCCAGGAAGACGGCACGGTATTGGATAAATACAAATCCATCACCCTGCGCAACGGCGCCAATGATGCCAATAATTCCCGTATCCGGGATCCCTTTGTTTCCCTGCTGGCCCGGGGCATGGAAGTGGAAACGGCCATGAGCCGGCCGGTGATCGGCTACATCAACGGCGAATACTGGGGTATTTATTCCCTTACCGAGGAATACAGCGATAATCACCTGGCTAATCATTACGGCCTGGATAACGAAAATGTCATCACCATCAAAAAAAGCCAGGTGGAGGACGGCAACAAAGGGGATGAAGGCCGCTTCCGCGCCCTGCAGTACCGCCTGCTGACAAGCGATGTGACCGACCCCAAAGTATACGCTGCCATTGAGGAAATGGTGGATACCAAATCCCTGGCGGATTATGCGGCCATTACCCTTTACATCGGTAACGATGACGGCATTTTCCATCACAATAACTGGATGATCTGGCGCACCCGCAAGGTAGAGGAAGGCAATCCATACGGCGATACCCGTTGGCGCATGATGCTCTATGACAGTGATTATTCTTCCGACGTGTATGGGGATGGCACATCATACAATATCAACACCATTGACCGGTTTTTCAATCAAGAGGAATACTACGATTATCACCCGGCCCGGCTGATTGTGAACCTGCTGCCCAATGCGGATTTCCAGAGGGAAGTGGTCCTGTCCCTGTGCGATGTGAGAAACCTGTACTTTGAAAAGAACCGGGCGATGGCGCTAATTGACCGGATGACGGAAGAATATTTTGATCAGACCAACGAAACCTTCCGCCGCTTCGGGCCGGACTGGATTGTGCGCTGGAATATGGATACCCATCTGACCAATAATCTGAACATTCTGCGCCGGTATTTTTCCGGCCGGTACAATGTGTTCCCCGTCCACATCCGGGATGCTTTCGGGTTGAGCAACCCTGTGGACGTTTCCCTGTCTTCCTCCGATGGGGAAAAAGGCCATGTGCTGGTGAATCACCGCAGCATTCCCATCACCGGTCTGATGCACATGAAGTATTTCCCGGAATATCCCATCACCCTCTCCGCTCAGCCGAAAGAAGGATGCATTTTTGTCCGCTGGGAGGTGGAAGGCGGCGCTGCCCTTTCGGATCCTTCCGCTACGGAAACAACGGTGCAGCTGACAGACAACTGTAAAATCCAAGCGGTATTTGAATAAACGGCGCTCCGGCTGTGGTGCTTCGGCGGCATCACAGCTTTTTTCGTATCATAAACGGAATTTGTACAGCATAGCCGTTGACCGGCATTTTCCGGCATGATATAATTGGGATGAAATTACATTGGGGGAGAATGGATCTATGAAACATACGTTTATCTGGAAAACGGCCTTGCTGCTTTGTCTGTGCCTGCTGGTTTCCTGTGCCTGCGCGGAAGAAACGCTGGATGTGGATCTGAGCCTGGAAAGCGGCTTTTATCCGGACACGATGGAACTGGAAATTACCTGCAATGTGCCCGGCACCGTCCTCTATTACACCACGGACGGTTCCCGGCCTGACAGCACGGATAAGCTGTATGATGGGCCCTTGTCCCTGACCCCCACCACCAATATGCCCGATCCGCTGACCCGTATCAATAACACCAATACGGAAGAAGATCTTTTTACCCCCTGGACGGATTTTCCCTCTGCCTGGGTCATCCGGGCTGCCGCCGTGGATGCAGACGGTGAAGTAGTGGATACTGCTGCCGGCACATTCTTCATCGGCTATGACCGGCAGGAAACTTACGGGGATCTGCCCATCATTTCCCTGATGATCGAAGAAGAGGATTTCTTCAGCGACGAAACCGGCATTTATGTGCTGGGCGATACCTTTGCCATCTGGGATGCCGAGCAGACCGAACCCTATGAAGCCTGGCAGGCACAGGGCAATTTTTCCAACAGCGGCCGGGAATGGGAACGCCCCGTGACGGTGGATTTCCTGATGGCGGAAGGGGACAGCTTTTCCCAGAACATGGGTGTGCGCATCAAGGGCGGTACCAGCCGTTCTGCCGCCCAGAAGAGCCTGCGGCTCATTGCCCGGGAAGAATACGGCAAAAAGAACATCAAATACCCCCTCTTCCCCGATAATATCTGTGAAGAGAGCGGCGAAGTGCTGGAAAAATATAAATCCGTCACCCTGCGCAATGGCGGCAATGACCGGGATAATGCCAAAATCCGCGATCCCTTCATTTCCCGGCTGGCAGACGGCATGGAAATGGAAACGGCCGGCAACCGTCCCGTCATTGGCTTCATCAACGGCCAGTACTGGGGCCTGTATACCCTGAATGAAGAATATAATGACAACTATATTCAGCATCACTACGGCATCGATAACGAAAATGTGATCATCATGAAAAACGGTGAGCTCAAGGACGGCGATGACGAAGGCCTGGATGAAGATCTGTTCTGGGAATTGTTCTTCTTCATCGAAGAAAACGATATGAGCGATCCCGAAATGTATGCCCAGGCCTGCGAAATGATGGATATGAAGTCCTTTGCCGATTATGTGGCCGTGGCGCTGTACATCATCAATGAAGACGGCATCTTCCAGGACAATAACTGGATGATGTGGCGTGTGAGAGACCCGGAAATCTCGGATCACCCCTATGCCGACGGCAAATGGCGCATGATGCTTTTTGATACCGACTACTCTTCCGACGTTTACGGCAACGGCCAGACCTTCTCCAAGGACAATGTGAGCAGTGAACTGTTGTCTGTAGAATATGAAGACTACACCCTGGGCGCCCTGCTGAACATGCTGATGGCCAGCGAAGAATTCCGCACAGAAGTGATCTATTCCCTGATGGACGTGCGCAACCTTTACTTCACCAAGGATAATTGCAAAACGCTGCTGAAAACCATGACGGCTTCCTATAAACCCTATGTGAATGATACCTTCATGCGCTTTGGCCCCAACTGGGTGGCCAAATGGAGCCTGGATCATCATTTTTCCAATAATCTGCATGTGGTGGAGGCTTTCTTCCAGGGCCGCTACGATGCTTTCCCGGGCATCGTGGCCAATGCTTTCCAGCTGGAAACACCCATGAATGTGAATATCAAGGTGTCCGGCAATGGCAGCGTGATCCTCAACAACCGGGAAAGCAAGGCCATCCACACCACCCTGGAAACCAAGGCTTTCCAGGAATACCCCCTGCTGCTGACGGCTGTGCCGGATGAAGGCGCCACTTTTGTGGGCTGGCAGGTGAATAATCAGAATGTCACCGTTTCCGACCCTGCCGCCCTGTCTACGGAAGTATGGTTCACCACTTCCTTTGCCATCACCGCCCAATTTGAATAAATAAACACAGGCTTTCGTCTTGGGGCGAAAGCCTTTTTGAAAGGAAACCCATGGATATTCAGCAAATCCTGTACGCCCGGCTTCATAACCAGTTCCTGCTGCAGCCTGCCTCCCCGGAGCATGTGACAAAGGCGCTCTGCGGTATCCAGGCGCAGTTTTTCAGCCATGCCCGGCATGCGCTGCGCATCCGCTGCGGAGAAATGGAAGCGGAATCGTTTTCCGGGATGGTGAAAAACTGGACCCTCCGGGGCACCGTGCACCTGTTCCATCAGGCAGATTTACCCCTGTTCCTGGCCGGCTGCGGGCAGCTGTACCGAAAAAATGAATGGACAGAAAAGAGCTGGTGGAATCAGCGGCCTGATTGGGCTTTAACCCCCCGGAAGCAGCAGGATCTTGCGGAAATCATTCTGGACAACCTGGCAAAAGGCTCCATGACCCGGGAGGAAATGAAAGCTGTTTGCCGGGGGAGGGGCATGGAGGAAAGGGAAGAGCAGAGCTTCTTCGATCCCTGGGGCGGCGGTATTCGGGAAATGTGCGAAAGAGGTTTCATGCATTATCTGCCTCAGGAGGAAAAAGCGTTCGCTCTCTCTCCGATCATTCAGCCCATGGAAAAAGAGGAGGCAGAGCTGGAATTGGCCCGGCGTTACTTCACCCATTATGGTCCGTCCACGGTACACGATGCCATGTATTTCTTTCATGCCCCGGCAAAAAAGGTAAACAGCTGGCTGGAAAAGCTGCCGCTTACCGCTTTTTCCTGCAATGGCAGTGTCTATTTTGGGATGGAGGATCATCTGCCGCAGCCGGGAGCAATTCCTCCCTGCCTGTTTCTGGCCGGGTTTGATCCTCTGATGCTGGGATATGAAAAAAAGGAAAATCCCTTTCTGCCGCCGGAATGCATGCGGAAAATCTTTTCTCTCTCCGGCATCGTGATGCCTGCTCTGCTGATGGACGGGCGTGTGAAAGGCATGTGGAAAGAAAAGGGCGGCAAAATAATCATCACCCTGTTTGAACCATTGACAAAAAAGCAGCTGACCGCATTGGAAGATAAGGCCCGTGCCCTCTGGCAGGAAAAAACACTTGTGTTTTCATCTTAACTGAAATATAATAAGCTGGACACCGAAAAAAGGAGAATCATCATGAAAAAGATCACTGCTTTATTGCTTGCCCTGTGTGTATATGTTTCTCTTGCCGGCTGTGCTATGGCTGAAACGGATTATACCGGCCTGTGGAAGGTGTGCATGATCGCAGGAAGCGACGGCAATCCTGCGCCCGCTTCCGATATCCCCATGACCATGGAAATTGCTGCTGAGGGCACGGCTGTGCTGACGCTGGACGGCCAGGGGAAAGAATGCACCTGGGCGGTGTCCGAAAACGGCATCATGCTGACGGATGCTGCCGGCAGCACCGGCGAATTCCCCTATGTGAACAATATGCTGGTTTATCTGATCCCCGGCGGCGCCTTCTATTTTGCTCAGGTGAGCGACGAACCCCTTTCCCGGCCGGAGTATCTGGGTTCCTGGCTGAATACTTCCATCGAAATGGGTGTTTATATTATTGATCCCATTGCCAGCGGCCGGAATTTTTCCATAACGCTTGAGGAAGAGGGCAAAGCCGTTTTCCATATTGACGGTAAGGAAGAAACGGGCACCTGGGTCACAGTGGCAGCCGATACCATTCTTCTGAGGGATGCCAGCGGCGCTGCCAAAGTGCTCACTTATGCCGATGATATGCTGAGCGTGAACGAAGACGGCATCCTGATGCTCTTCACCCGGCAGCCTGAAGAACAATAAACGTATACAAAACCCCGGCACACGGATCAATCCGTATGCCGGGGCTTTTTATGTTGTTGGTATGCTTATGCATCAAACAGCGTCAGCAGATTGCTGCCTTCTGGCACAAACGCGATGAACTGATCCAGCTCCGCCTGCAGGGTGACCCATTGACCGCCTTCATACATTTCGCCGCTTCCTGTGCGCTGCCAGCGGCCGCGGGGCAGATACACCTTCCGCTCCGTCTGCCCTTTTTCCACAATGGGCGCAAAGAGAATTTCACTGCCGAAAAAGTACTGATCGTTCAGCTGATAGCAGGTTTCGTCTTCCGGGAAGCGGTAGAACATGGGCTGCATCAGCGGCAAGCCGGTCCGGGAGGTAATGTCCAGCTGTTTGGCAATATAGGGCCGCAGCCGTTCACGCAGGTGAATGATCTTTTCAATAATGCCATAAGCCCTGTCGCCGAATTTCCAGATTTCGTTGGGGCCGCCGGCAGGCTCAATGATGCCGGGATGCCGGGGTTTCTGGCTCTCGGGCCGCTTGCGCAGGCCATGCAGGCGCATTACCGGACAGAACAGCCCGAACTGGAACCAGCGGACAATCAGTTCCCGGAAATCATCGCTTTCTGTATCCCCAAAGAGGAAGCCGCCGATATCGCTGTTCCACCAGGGAATGCCGCACACCGCCATGGAAAGACCGCTGACCACGCTCTGCCGAAGGGCCCGCCAGTCGGAAGGAATATCCCCGTTCCACACCGCCGCACCGAATTTCTGGCTGCCGGGATACGCCGCCCGGGTGAGGAGGATCACGTCCTTTTCCCCGGCTTCCTTCAGGCCGTCATAAAACATTTTGCAGTAGTAATAGGGGTACAGCATGGCCGTCTGGGCGCCATTGCCGGCATAGAAATGCAAATGGCCGAACTGCTGGGGATGCACTTCCGGCTCCGCTTCATCCAGCCAGAAATTGGGGATGCCTTTGTCGTAATAATTCTGTTTGGCTTTTTGCCACACAAATGCCCGGGTATCGGGATGGGTGGCGTCAATGAAAGTCTGCTGGCCGTAAAACTGGAAGGTGCCATACTGGCCTGTTTCTGTGTGCACCAGCATGCCGCCCTCGTCCATGGTACGCCAGTTTTCGCTGTTCGGGTTGATGGTGGGCCAGATGGACACCACCGGCTGAATGCCCATTTCCTTCAGTTCCCGGCACATCTTCTCCGGATCCGGCCAATATTTGGGATCGAATTTCCATTCGCCCTGCTCCGTCCAGTGGAAAAAGTCGATCACAATGGCGGAAACGGGAATGCCGCGTTTTTTATATTCCCGGGCCACTTCCAGAAGCTCTTCCTGATCCTCATACCGTAATTTGCATTGCCAGAAACCGCTGGCCCAGTCCGGGAAATGGGGTGCATAACCGGTGAGATCGGCATAAATCTTTGCCACATCCGCCGGGGTTTCCCCCACAAACACCAGAAAATCCGCCTGATAAGTGCTGTCGGCGCACCAGAGGGTGCGGTTTTTGCCCAGTTCCACATGGCCGGGCGATGGATTATTCCACAAAAAGCCATAGCCCAGGGAAGAGTACACATAGGGAATGGTGGATTTTGTGTTAAAATGCATCAGATCATAGGTGCCGCCCTTACGGTCGAAATGATCCTGCTGTTCCTGGCCCAGGCCGTAGAAATGTTCATCCGGATGGGCTTCAAAGGAGAGGACCGTGCGGTAATGATCCCCTTCGGTGTGGAGGAACATATTGGCCGCATCCCCTTCCTGACGGGTGGTGAGGATGCAGCGGCCTTTGCGGAAAATGCTCACCCTGCCTGGGAAATAAGGGGCGCAATTTTCCACAGTAACTGAAAGATCACCATTGACGAAAGTCACTTTGTTTTCTTCCTGCTGCCAGGTGCAAAGCGCCTGCGGCACATCCAGCAGCGTCCATTTCTCATCACTGATGCGGGTGTTGCGGGTCACCCGGCAGCGCACCGTATTTTTTCCGTAGGGTTCCACCACCCACATGCCGTGAGGGGCCCGCAAGATGATCTGGTTTCCTTTTACCTGCAGCATGGCACTTCTCCTTGAAAAAACGTATTTCATTTTGTTTGATGAAGATTTCGTTCTTTTTCTGCGCTTTCCTGCCGGGAAAACAAAAATTTCTTGTTCCGGACGGTTCTATTTGCTATAATGGCAGCAATCACCCCGGGAAGGAGAAAGAAAAGTGAACAAGCCCTTCTGGAAGCATTTTTTATCCGTCACCCTCTTTGGGCTCAACGGCGTGGTGGCCAGTTTTATCCTGCTGAGCAGCTATGAGATTGTGTTTTTCCGCACCTTGCTTGGCAGCCTGCTGATGGCTTTCGTTTTCTTCCTGCGCCGGGAAAAATTCACCTTCCTGCAGCATAAAAAGCAGTTCTTTTTTCTGATGCTGTCCGGCCTGATCATGGGCGTGCACTGGATGTTTTTATACGAAGCGTATGCCCGGGTGGGTCCGGGGTTGGGCACCCTGCTTTGCTACTGCGGCCCGGTGATTGTGGTGGCGCTTTCGCCCCTTGTGTTCAAGGAAAAACTGACCCTGCCAAAGCTTATCGGCTTTGCGGCCGTGATGCTGGGGGTATTTTGTATCAGCGGTATTTCCGGGGCGAAGATGGATCCTCTGGGCTTCATCAGCGGCATTCTCAGTGCCGTTACCTATGCCGGCATGGTGATCTTCAATAAAAAGGCCAAGGATATCGGCGGTTTGGAAAACACCATGTTTCAGCTGGGGTTTGCTTTCATGGCCGTATCCGTGTTTCTTTTGATTCGTCAGGGCTTTTCTATTCCCGTAAAGGGCAGCGATGTTCTGCCCATTCTGGGGCTGGGCCTTGTGCATACCGGTTTTGGCTGCTGGCTGTATTTTTCCACCATGAGCAAACTGCCTGTGCAGACGGTTTCCGTCCTGGGCTATCTGGAACCCCTGTTTGCCGTGCTGTTCAGCGCTTTGCTTCTGAGCCGGCCCATGCTTCCCTTGCAATGGCTGGGCGCCGGGCTGATCATTGGCGGCGCCATGATTGCGGAGTGCTGGCACATCTTCTGTAAGAAGACGAAAACTTGAGGATTGCATCCATTCCAATGATGCTGTTCAGGGCTTCAGCCGGCGGAATCCGCGGGTCAATGCAGGGATTTCTTCATCAGAAAGGGTCTGGACGGTGTAGGCGAGGGTATTTTCATCAATGGAGTAAAGCCGATTTTCGATCAGCACTTGTACCGGATTTCCCCTCCGCTTATAGGCGGAGACAAGGCCGTTTTCCACACTTCTGTGCCGGATGAAAAGATGATATTCATTTTCTCCGGTTTCCCGGTTATGCACCCGGAGAATTTCGATCTCTCCGTCCGCCCACCAGGCGGTGGTATCCCGGCCGGGGATGTAGTTGCCGTCATCCAAGGCATCGAAAACCACGGTGGTGAGGATGCCAAACAGTGTAATCACGGCGCACCACAATGCGATTGCGCCGATTACGATCAGCAAAATATGCCGCAGCTTCATCCGGTCGGGGGGACAAGGGGAAGATGCTGATTGCAGCATCTTATTCTTCCTCCGCAAATTGCAGAATATCCCCGGGCTGGCAATCCAGTGCCCGGCACAGCTTATCCAGTGTTTCAAAGCGGACGGCCTTGGCTTTGCCCGTTTTCAGGATGGACATATTGGCCAGCGTGATGCCCACTTTTTCGGCCAGCTCCGTCAGGCTCATTTTCCGTTTGGCCATCATTACGTCAATATTCACAATGATCATGGCGATACCTCATATGGTCAGTTCATTTTCTTCCTTCAGTTCGGCGGCTTCTTCCACCAGATGGCTGAACACACGGCAGATGAAGGAAAGCGCCAGGAAGAAAAGCAGCACCAGCGGCGTGACTACGATAAGCAGCGGCGCGGAACTTGCGCGTTGGAAGGTCATGATCAGCATAAGACACAGGAAAATAATTCCGGCGGCCATGGCGCAGTGCCCCATCAGGCGAAACCGGCCGGCGTTTTCATGGCAGAAAGTCTTGCCCTTTTCCCGGATGGTGTCAAAAATTTGCCAGGCCGGGATGAAGGCTGTCAGGATGGGCAGCATGAATACCCAGGCTCCGATCAGCCAGGGCCAGTATGCCCAGGCATATTCTGTGTTTTGCTTTGCTATGGCCTGGCCGATACTGGGCAGATCCACAAAAAAGAAGAACAGAATCAGCACGGCCAGCAGGGCTGTGATGCTTTTCAAGCCAATGGTCATTGTTTTACGAGTCATGAAAATCACTCCTTTCATGGCATAATCATAACATACAAAGAATTGTATGTCAACAAAAAATTATCGAAAAACGATAAATATTAATTGTTTTATGATGCGTACATTTTTTAAGAACCGTTCTTTGGACAGAAGTTATGGACAGGATGGTGCGGATGTGCTATCATATCAACAGGAAAACAAAAGATAAAGAGGCGATCCGCTTGGAACCCAGAAATCATACGGGGCTTACTTACGATGAACTGATGGAACAGCAATTGAAAAACACGAAAAAAACGGATAAGAAATTTATCTATTTCATTTGTTTTTTTCTGGCGGCGCTGGTGATAGGCGTGGCCGTTATTTTGCTATGCGGCGGCAGCAAAGAAGCTGAACCCTATCCCGTGTCTTCCTCCACTTCAAGTCGGAGCAGCTCGTCCGCTTCGTCCTACAGTTATGGTTCCTCCAGCTCTTATTCCAAGCCCAAGACAGGCACAAGCGGGGCGCTGGCCCAGGCCCAGTCTTACCTGCGCACATCCGCCTTTTCCAAATCCGGGCTGATCCGGCAGCTGGAATACCACGGCTATTCCAATTCGGAAGCCACCAGCGCTGCCAACAGCTGCGGTGCCAACTGGAACGAGCAAGCACTGAAGAAGGCCCAGTCTTACCTGCGCACGTCCGCCTTTTCTCAATCCGGGCTCACCCGGCAGCTGGAATTCGAAGGGTTCACCAGCTCCCAGGCTAGCTATGGGGTCAGCAATTGCGGCGCCAACTGGAACGAGCAGGCGGCCAAAAAGGCGAAATCATACCTGAATCTGAAAACCAACTGGACCAAAAGCAAATTGATCAAGCAGTTGGAATACGAAGGGTTTACCTATTCTCAGGCCAGTTACGGGGCATCGCACTGCGGTAAAAGCTGGTAAAGCAACAATACAAAAACCGGGGAGCCTTTCATCAAGGTTCCCCGGTTTGGCACCCCCTGCGAGAATCGAACTCACAACTAACCCTTAGGAGGGGTTTATTATATCCATTTAACTAAGGAGGCATCTGGCGGCATTGCTGCTGCACCGTGCCATTATAGCATAAACGGGAAAAGAGTGCAAGGGAAAGGAAAAACAGAAAAAATCGATTTTTTTGCATTTGGGGGGTTGACAATCGTTCCGGCTTGTGCTATTATCATTCTTGCGCAAAGCGCATGGTCGCATGGCTCAGTTGGTAGAGCACATCGTTCACATCGATGGGGTCACAGGTTCGAGTCCTGTTGCGACCACCAAATAAGAAACCACCCCTTGTGGGTGGTTTTTTATTTGGTTATTGAGAAAGGAGCCGCCCGAGATTTCTCGCCGGTAGAAACACATCGATTGGGCGCGATTTGGTTGGGAGGATCACGGTGTGATAAACGGTATCGCTTGACCAACAAATGGTATTGTGATATAATTATCATTAAGAAAATGGTTGTCTCTGGCGAATAGGAAAATATAGAAAGGTGTATGGGTGATGAAAAAAACAAGTGTCATTTTGTGCGTGTTACTGGCTGTTGCCGTGATTGGGGCGGCTGTGCTGGGGATTCAGCTCGTCAATACCAATAAGGAACTGACGCAGACGGCAGAAACGCTGACTGTGACCGGCAAGGAACTGGATGATACCAAGGGAACCCTTGCGGATATGACCGCCCTGCAGGAAGAAACGGCGACCACCCTTTCCCAGACGGAAGAAACCCTGGCTGCCACCGGCAAGGAACTGGATGATACCAAGGGAATCCTTGCGGATATGACCGCCCTGCAGGAAGAAACGGCGGCCACCCTTTCCCAGACGGAAGAAACCCTGGCTGCAACCAATAAAGAGCTGGACGATACCAAACTGGCTCTCGCGGATATGACCGCCTTGCAGGAAGAAACGGCGGCCACCCTTTCCCGGACGGAAGAAACCCTGGCTGCCACCAATAAAGAACTGGAAGACACCAAGGTTTCCCTGGCGGATATGACCGCCTTGCAGGAAGAAACGGCAGCCACCCTTTCCCAGACGGAAGAAACCCTGGCTGCCACCGGCAAGGAACTGGACGATACCAAACTGGCTCTCGCGGATATGACCGCCTTGCAGGAAGAAACGGCGGCCACCCTTTCCCAGACGGAAGAAACCTTGGCTGCCACCACCAAGGAACTGGAAAACACCAAGGCTTCCCTGGCGGATATGACGGCTTTGCATCAGGAAACGGAGGCTGCCCTGAAAGCGGCGCAGGATGAACTGGCTGCGTACAAGGAAAAGCCGGAACCGGCTGCTGAAAAAGCGGATGAACCGGCCTGGACGGCTTACACATACGGCGGCTATACCGTGCCGGTGCTGGATGGCTGGACCAGATATAAAGAGGGCGATGACGGAACGCTGAAGTATTATTATTACGGCTCCAGCTTCATCATGGTCGGCGATATGACCATGCCGATGATTGTCACTTCGCAAACTGAAATCACAGATATGTACGAAGGTATTGCCCAGGGCTATCTCAGCGGCGGTATGACGGAAGTTTCCCAGGAATATTTTGAAATTGACGGAAACAAAGCCCATTACATGGAATGCACATATAAGGGATTACCCGTTTATATGATTTTGTATTATGCTCCCGGTGATGCCAAAGTACTCAGTTTCTCCTATGTGCAGGTGGATGACGACAGCCAGCGCCGCGAACAGATCGTTTCGCTGGCGAAAAAATACATTACCAAGCAGCAGGTGAAAGAGACGCCTGCTCCTGCGGCTCCGGCTGCGGTGGATTATCCCGATGATGCTAAATTTGAAGCAGACCTGAACGCCGGCAAAGACCTGACCGGAAAGACCGTAACTTTCGAGATTGTGGCTTATAAGCCCACCAGCGTCCTGGGCTACAATCTGTGGGCTGGGGAACACCTGAATTTTGTCAGTGATACTGCCCCTCAATTTACCACTGTGGGCGAAAAAGTGACCGTGCGTGTGACGCAAGTGAAGCAAACGCTGGGTTCCTTCGTTATCCGGTATGAAGTAGTGGAATAATGCGTCCTTTCTGTTTGTTGAAAGGATAAAAGGAGCGGCCCGTTTAAGAAAGGGCCGCTTGTTTTTATTCTGTTACATATTCCTGAGACACTTCCATGAAGGTACGGGCAATGGTGACAATATCGTCTTTGGCGTGGGGGCTGTAACCGTTTGCGATCACGGTGACGGTGAGCCCGGTATCCGGCTGGAAATAGATATTGGAGGACAGGCCGTCATACCTTCCCTGATGGCCGTACCAGGTGCCGCCGGGCATGTTTTCCTCCCGGTACATGCACAGGCCGTAGGGGCTTTCTGTCGTGACGGAGGAGCCTTCAATCAGGTGCTGGGGCTGCATCATCAGCTGCACGGTTTCAGGCTGCAGGATACGCACGCCGTCCAGCTCTCCGCCCATCTGCAGCATGGAAATGATGCGGTTGAGGCCGTTGGCACTGATCCAGAGAGAGCCGGAGGTGATATTGGTATGGGCTCGGGGATCGCAGCCGTCGGAGTATTCATCTACCCGGGCAATGGCTTTGCTGGCTGTCTGCACGGTGCGGCCTTCCTTGCTGAGCCGGTCGGATACGTCGCTTTGATCCGGCAGCATGCCGGGGTGATAGGCGGCATTGATGCCAAGGGGAAGAAAGACATTTTCCTGCATATAGTCATGCACGCTCTGGCCGCTGAGGGCTTCGATCATGGCACCGATGAGGCCGCCGTTGAGATTGGCATAGCCGTATTGGGTACCGGGGGCGATCTTTTTGGAAAAATAACGGTTATCCGGCTTCAGGGCTTCCCAATTGGGAAAATAGTACTGGGTTTGCACAAAACCGGAGGTGTGGCTGAGCACCTGCCGGATGGTGATGGGCTGATCCGGGAAAGCCGGGTTTACCACCTGGAAGCCCACAATGTCTTTTACCGGGGTATCCAGGCTGATTCCTTTTTCTTCGATCAGCTTCATCAGCCCCACGGCACTGACCAGCTTGGTCACCGAGGCGATGCGGAAGCAGGTATCCAGCGTGACCGGCTTGTTTTTCCCGGCATTTTTATAGCCGTAAGCCGAGCTGAACAAAATTTCGCCGTTCCGGGAAATAATCACGGCACCGCCCACAATATCCCTTCCCCGGAACCGGGCATGGGCGTATTCTTCCGTCAGTTCCGCCAGGCAAAGGGCAGGCAGCAATGCAAGCAGCAGCATTATGGCTATCAATCGTTTCATGGGATCCCCCGTTTCTTTTGTAGTCCCTGA
The DNA here is from genome assembly GCA_017434775.1 of Clostridia bacterium. Taxonomy (GTDB): domain Bacteria; phylum Bacillota; class Clostridia; order Christensenellales; family Aristaeellaceae; genus RUG563. The sequence goes on along the minus strand of JAFSGG010000123.1, from coordinate 6,202 downwards.
TATTGTAGCATGGAAAACGCTTCCTCACAAGGGGAAACGTGAACTGTTACATGTGTAGACGGAAGGGAATGGGTAGAAAAAAACAAAAGCTTTTGGAATGTTTTGCTGTGATGTTGGTTGGCTGAGAAAGTTTTTTCCTACATGATGCGATGGTGTTTTATCGTGACAAGTGATACAGTGTTACTGCAGCTGCAAATACTATGCTTTGATTACGGATGAAAGGATTTGTTGTATGAGCAGAATGATGGGCGAAAAGCTGAAAGAGTTACGCAAAACAAATGGCATGACCCAGGAACAGGTTGCCCAAGCGCTGAATGTATCATTTCAGACAATCAGTCGCTGGGAGAATGGGTTGTCTTACCCGGATATTATGTTGGTTCCCGTAATAGCAAGGTTGTTTGATGTATCTACGGATACTTTGTTTGATATGAACACAAACAGACGGGAACAATTGCTTGAACAATATGAACAGCAATACATGGAATATTGTAAGAAGGGGAATCTTTCGGCGCGCCTGCTTTTGATGCGTGAAGCGCTGGAACAATTTCCACGGAATTACCATTTTGTTATGAATCTTGCCGAAACAATGTATTTGTTTGCCGGTGGTTCGGCAACGGAAAAGGAAGAATACGCCAATGGCCGATATGCACAGCAAATTCGAGCAATATGTGATCGGGTATTGGATGAGTGCCATCATGAACAGGAGCGTTTGCGTGCAAATGCATTACTTTGCCGGTATTATGCTGCTGCAGGTAACCGACAGGAAGCTGCGAGGCTGGCAAATAGTATGGCGGATTTTGATCATTGCCGTGAGAAAATGCTGGCTGAAATTCTATGCGGTGAAGAAAAAAAGCATTTTCTTCAGCAATCGATGCTGAAAGCAATGGATTATGTTGTAACAACGCTTGTCGAGATTGCTTTTAGTAAAGAATATGAAATCGCTGCATCCTTATCTGTTGATGAGCGGATAAGCTATATTCAAGCAGCCAATAATTTGATCGAACTATTCATTACGGATGGAAATTTGCAATGCTATCACCGCATGGTGGGGTGGAATCATCGTCGCCTTTGCGAATTGTATTTGTTCAAAGGTGATACGGAGGTGGCGTTTCAGCAACTATTGGAAGCTGAACGTCATGCATCAGCATACGATACGCGGCAAAACACTCTTTATACTGCACCATTTATCAATATGCTGCGGTGTGAAAAGGCGGATGATTGTAAATGCTGGCAGGGAAGCGAACGGGGGATGCTGTTGTATCGGCTGAACGAACTGACAGCTTATTTTGATAAGCATGATGGTTTTATGAAAATGAAAAAAAGATTGGAAGAAGTTACTGCAGGGGAAGAATGCGTGAAAATTGAATAATCAAAAAACAGCCGCAGGAAAAAGCTGCGGCTGTTTGCTATTCATTTTATGACCATTTGATGGGCAGGCCGTCATGATCGGTGGGGGAGCCAAAGAGAATGGAAAAGAAATCCACAATCAGCCCGATGCCAAACAGGCCGCCTGTGAACAGATACAGAAAACCTGTTCCAATCTTTCCGGAATAAAATTTGTGCCCACCCAGTACACCGGTAAACCAGAACAGCAGCAAAAGCATCAGCCGGCTTTTGGAACTTTTTTGAGGCTCCATATAAATTACTTTGGAATAGCTTTCGTCCGGCTGCTGATAATAATGATTGTGGACGTGGATTATCGGTTCCGGCTGTTGATACACAGGCTGAGCATCCGCCCTGGCTTCCGTGCCGCAATAGCTGCAATAACGGGCATTTTCTGCAATCTGTGCACCGCAGGAAGAGCATTTCATCGTCGTTCACCTCTTTTTCATTATAGACGAAAGCAGCTTGTATTTCAATATGCTTTGTGCAGGACGTTTGTTTTTAATTCCCATGAAATGGTGGCGGGCAGTTTCTTTTCCAGTATAGCGGCCCATGAACCCTGCCATATTGAAAGAGAAGATGCATGGCGGGGGGATGAAGGATGAAAAAGAAGGTTCGATTGCCCCGGAAAATTGCCGGGTGTTTGCTGTTGGCCATGGCCATGTGGATGATCTTTTCACCCACGGCCCAGGCCACCCGGAATATGCCGGAATTGTACCGTATTGCCGTGGGGCAAAGCTGGGATATGGACGTGGGCGTAGCGGTGCTTTCCAGCCGGGACCAGCGGCTGCTTTCCGGGGAAAACGGTAAGCTGCAGGCTATATCCACCGGGGAAACGGAAGTGACCATCAATCTTTTCGGCCTGTTTCCGGTAAAGCGGGTGCGCGTGAATGTGGAAGAGGATATCCGTCTGGTGCCCGGCGGGCAGGCGGTGGGCATTGCCCTGGCCATGAAAGGCGTGATGGTGGTGGGCGTATCCGACGTGGCAGGGCAGAGCCCGGCGAAACAGGCAGGACTGCAAGCCGGGGACGTGATTGAAACCGTGAATGGAAAACCGGTTATGACCGGGGAGGAGCTGATTGCTCTGGTGGAGGAAAGCAAAGGAAAGGATATGCGCATCGGTTTCCGCCGGAATGATGAAAAAAAGGAAACCACCCTGAAACCTCAGCTGGATAAGCCCACCGGTATCTGGCGCATTGGCGCCTGGGTGCGGGACAGTACCGCCGGGGTGGGCACCCTTTCTTATTACAATCCGCAGGATGGAAGCTACGGTGCTCTGGGCCACGCCATTTTGGATGCGGATACGGCCAAGCTTTTGCCCGTGCGCATGGGCGCCTTGATGCAGGCGGAAATTGTGGGGGTTAAGAAGGGCCAGAAGGGCAATCCCGGGGAACTGCGCGGCAGCTTTTTGCGCAATCAGAGGGTGCTGGGGGATATACAGCAAAATACACAGCTGGGCATCTACGGCCGGATGGATGCGCCGTCGTCCCTCTATCCGGAGGGTTTGCCGGTGGGGTATCAGGAGAGCGTGAAGGTGGGCCCGGCCCAGATCCTTTCCACCGTGGATGGGGAAGGAGTCAAGGCCTATGACATCCAGGTTACCCACCTGAGCCGTCAGCAATCCGCCGCTCCCAAATCCATGGTCATCCGGGTAACGGATCCGGAGCTGCTGGAAAAGACCGGCGGCATCGTACAGGGCATGAGCGGCAGCCCCATCATCCAGAATGGCAAGATCATCGGCGCGGTGACCCACGTTTTTGTGGATGACCCCACCCAGGGCTATGCCGTCTATATCGAATGGATGCTGGAAACGGAAGATACCCAGGCGGCAGAAAATGCAGCATAAAAAATGGGGAAAGGGCAGAAAATGCCGTTTCCCCGTTTTTTATTTCATTGTTTTCCTGCATCGGTTTCACCGCTGTAAAGATGTTGTACGATCAACGGTAACGTGCGTAGATTTCGCCGTTTTGTTCATGTGTTATTGCTATTATTTATAGCATTTTGAAAAGTAGCTGTCAAAGGCGTATGGGTGAGCATAAGCGGAGCAGACCGAAGAAACACAACCTTTTAAATGCAGCCTGACAGAAAAGAGGAAGGGCAGAACGACGGCCTTCCCTTTTTTCTTTACAGGAAAAAGGAGCCGTGCTATACTGATAGCCGGAGGATAAAACAGAATGAAAAACAAAATGATGGAAAAAATGGCGAAGAAAGCCTTTGAATCTGCGGCGTTCCAGAAAAGCTGGCAAGTACACGCAAAGGCGTTTTCGCCCCTTTTGGATACGGCATTTGAACATTCCTATGTTGCCCGGGTGCATCTGACCGATGCGCTCAATCATCTGAGCCGCCAGGAAGTGAAACCGGCCGCAGATAAGCTGAAAATATTGCAGGAAGCCTGCCAGACGGATGCGGATCATGCCGCCTGGTTTTTCTTCATGGGGCTTTGCCTTGAAATGATCGGCCGGCATGATGATATGTGCACCTTCTACCGCAGAGCGAATGCCTACAATCACGGCTATTATTTGCCCTACCTTAAGGTGGCCAAAGCGGCGTATGACGACGACATGTATTCGATAGCAGCCGGGCAGTATGCCATAGCGGCAGAGCTGTTGGAAAAGAGAGAAGAAAAGGAATTTGCCCCTGCGCTGGCTGCGGCTTATCTGGGCTGCGCTGCCTGCCATATCATGATGCATCATATGCAGGAAGCCGAAACGTTTTTGCAGCGTTCGGAAGAAAAGGCGCCGGATCTGCCCGGGCGATCGGCGATCGCAGCCATTTTCCATGCACTCCGGCAGGAAACGGAAAAAACAAACCAAATGCTGGAACAAGCACGGCAGGAGGGCAAGCTGCCCCCTGAAACGGAATCCATGGTAGACGATATCCGAAAGGGAATCCATCCGCATTTCTTTACCCAGCCGGTGAATGAAAAACGCATTCCTCTGTTCTGGAAATGGATGGGGGAGCAGCGGGAAACCATCGTGCAGATGATAGCGGATGATCAGGAGGAAGAAGTGTTTCGGATGATGGGCCCCCAGATTCTTTCCTTGTTTCCCGTTGGCATGGAAGAAGCGGACTTTGGGGTATTAATGGATGAACAGGGCCTGAATGTTATCTTCTGTCATGGCTTTTCACGCACCCAGGAAAAGGGCTACGAAGCCTTGCTGGCGGCATGCCCCGCGGAATTGGAAGAATGCTGTGCCTTTACCATAGAAGCGTGAAATACAGTGTAAGCTTCATGGAAGGATAATCTCTTTTTGTGATATAAACAAAGAACAAAGAATATACCGTTTTCCCCTTGACCTCGCCCCATCAAAACCGCTATAATGAGGCAAATGCGTGGATCGGGAAGAAGTAGCGTTTTTGGATGCTTTCAGAGAAGTGCCGGGTGGTGCAAGGCACAAAGCGGAAAAGGCGGCGAATACATCCCGGGAGCAGGGGGCTGAAAAAAGTAGGCCTTGCCGGGTACGCCCGTTACAGCGGAAAGGCAATCGCGCATGCTGGTTGCCGGAGGGGTCGTTTGATGAACGGCAACAGAGGTGGTACCGCGGTAAAAGAATTTATCGTCCTCTGCAGAAAAACTGCAGAGGCTTTTTTATGCCCTGCGGCATCACGAATAAAGGAAGGTATCGGAACTATGCCCATTACGGAAATTTTGACCAAGAACGCGGAACTTTACGGCGATGAAGTGGCGCTGGTGGAAATCAACCCCAGCTTTGAGCCTGAAAGCCGCATCACCTGGCGTGAATACTCCCTCATGCAGCCCCAGCCGGGCGAACCCTTCCGCCGGGAAATCACCTGGAAGGATTTCGAAAAAAAGGCCAATCGCTTTGCCAATCTTTTGCTCACCCGGGGGCTGAAGAAGGGGGATAAGGTGGCCATTCTTTTGATGAACAGCCTGGAATGGCTGCCCATCTATTTCGGCGCCCTGCGGGCCGGCGCCGTGGCGGTGCCCCTCAATTACCGCTACACCGCCGATGAAATCAAGTACTGCCTGGATAAGGCGGACTGCACCATGCTGGTGTTCGGTCCGGAATTCATCGGCCGTATGGAAGAAATCTGCGATCGCATTCCCAAGGTGCAGAACCTGTTCTATGTGGGGGAAGACTGCCCCACCTTTGCGGACAGCTATAACCAGATGATCTCTTTCTGTTCCTCCCGGAACCCGGGCATTGAACTGACGGATGATGATCCCGGTGCCATCTATTATTCTTCCGGCACCACCGGCTTCCCCAAGGCCATTTTGCACCTGCACCGCAGCCTGACCCACGCCATGGAAACCGAACAGGCTCACCATGGCCAGACCCACGAAGACGTGTTCCTGTGCATTCCGCCCCTGTATCACACCGGCGCCAAGATGCACTGGTTCGGCAGCTTCATGGTGGGGGGCAGGGCGGTGCTGCTGAAAGGCACCAAGCCCGAATGGGTGCTGAAGGCCGCCAGCGATGAAAAATGCTCCATCGTGTGGCTGCTGGTGCCGTGGGCTCAGGACGTACTGGACATGATCGAACGGGGCGATGTGAAGCTGGAAGAATACCAGCTGTCCCAGTGGCGGCTGATGCACATCGGCGCCCAGCCCGTGCCGCCGTCCCTCATCAAGCGCTGGCTGCAGGTGTTCCCTCATCATCAGTACGATACCAACTACGGCCTGTCCGAATCCATCGGCCCCGGCTGCGTGCACCTGGGCGTGGAAAACGTGCATAAGGTGGGCGCCATTGGCAAGGCCGGCTATAAATGGGAAGTAAAAATTGTTGACGAAAACGATAAAATCGTGGAAAATGGGGACGTGGGCGAATTGTGCGTCCGGGGCCCCGGCGTGATGCAG
>JAFSGG010000122.1 GCA_017434775.1 Clostridia bacterium | reverse complement strand
GCGCCGGCTTCCTCAGCAGCTGCAACAGCATTCAGATAGATGCTGCCGCCGCATGCGAACACGATCTCGGTGCCTTCGGTGTACCAGCCGCTCATCTTGACCTTGAAGTCATCGCTGGGCAGGAATGCGCCGCAGTACCAGTACTTGATGTCGATATCTACGCCCATCTCGGCAGCGGCAGCATCAGCGCCCTGCACGAAGCCGTAGCCGTAGCGGATAACAGCGGGAACAGCCATGCCGCCCAGGAAGCCCAGCTTGGTGTAGCCCAGCTTCACAGCAGCGTAACCGGCCATGTAGCCGCACAGTTCTTCCTGATAGATGGCGCAGTACACGTTATCCATGTACACATAGTCATTCAGGTTCCAGTTGTCGGGATTGTAGTCATAAGCTTCGCCCTTGAGAGCCACAGCGCCTTCCAGCAGGTCGCCCTTGGCAACGTCCAGAGCAATGATCTTCACTTCGGGATATTCGCCGGAGATTTCAGCGATGGTGCCGCCGAAAGCATAGCCGGGCATAACCAGTACGTTGTAGCCTTCATCGATAGCGCGTTCAACCATGGCAACACGGCCGGCGGTATCGTTGGTGGCGGGCTTGAAATACTTGTATTCCACATTGTTTTCAGTGCCAAACTTCACAACGGCTTCCCAGGTGGTCTGGTTGAAGGACTGGTCGGTGATATCGCCGTAGTCAGTAATCATGGCGATCATGGGTTCTTCGGCGGATGCAAAGGTCATCATGCCCATCAGCATCACAACTGCCATCAGCAGAGCGGCAAACTTTTTCATGGGTATCTCCTCCTCAAAATATTACCCCATTCGGGGATTTTTCTGGCTACAGTATAGCATAAGTACAGTTTTAATGCAATCCAGACAGAAAAAATTAACAAATGTAGTACTTTTGCCTTATTTCACCCTTACGGAAGGGCATCCAGCAAGGAAAGAACGCCTTTTTCGGTGTAAAAAACAGCCGTTCCGTCTACTTCCAGCCATACATGCAGGGCGTCATATGGGCGGAACACCACGGTGCGTTCGGTAGCATCGGTGCGAATAACAAGCTTGGCCACCGGCTCCCCTGTTTTATCCGCCCTTTCGCCGATGCCGGAAACAGCCATCCTGTTCAGTTGCACATACCAGTTCAGAAATGCAGCTGTATTCATGATTTCGTCGTTTTTTTTCACCTGAGCATCATAGAGGGTCTGGCCATATTCATCCGTGGCGATCCGGTTGTCTTCCCCGATTACTTCCACCATTTCCACTTCGTATACCGTCCGTTCCCCACCGGCTTCCACCGTGACGGACTGCAGCCTGTCCACCGGAAAGTTCATGGGCGTCCGGGAATAGAATTCTTCCGGTTCAATTTCATTCCAGAAACCAAAGAGAAAATTGCTGGCCTTATATACGCCGCCGTTCCACCCCACATAAACACCGCTGCGGCCGGTATCATGGCCAAGGTGCAGGGTGTAGGTAATCTCTCCCACATCCATGGACACAGATTCTCCTTCCGCGGTAACGCCTTCCAGATGGCTGGGGGCCTGGGTGATGGTTACGGTGATCCGGGGCTTCTCCAGCCCCAGGGCCGCCAGATCGTTTTCCTCCTGAGTACCCAGATACGCCTCAAAAGCCATCCGGTCAATATAAGTAAGCATAGCATCCATTTTGGTGCTCTGCACAGGGTATTTCACCGGTGTTTCCATCACAAACCCATCCGGCGTGTATTGCAGCGTCATGTTCAGTGTTCCCTGCACTTCAATCCGGTCGATCAGATCCGATTGCAGGGACGGCTGATGGAAAGAACGCAGATATTCCGCATTGTGGTACAAGGGATAGCAGGGCTCGGCCAGCACCGTGTATACCACGCCGTCTGCCATGCAGTAATACTGCTCTGCTTCCATTTCCGTTGCGGGCACCAGATCCCCCAGCATCACTTCTGTTTTCCGGCCATCCGTCCGGGTAATCACATAGCGCAGGGACGGCGCATCAAAGCCGAATTCCGCTGCCGTTGCAGGAAGTTCCTCCATGGGCCCCAGCACGGTATTTGCCTGCATGGTACCGGCTGCATAGAGAATACCCTCCACCACATCCTGCCTCAGCGACAGGGAAAGATCCGGCAGCATGCCCATCTGATCGCCGTTTTTCTGCAATTCATAGCTGGTATAATCCCGGGGAAACACGGAAAGCGCCATGATTTCCCCTTCCGGAATCCGGGTGACATACACCGCTTCCTGTTTTTTGATTTCATCTACTATTTCTTCCGGAATGTCTGCCGGGGCTTTTTCCAGCATCACAAGCGCTGCCGCAACCCCGGCCAGCACCACAAGAACAGCAAGCAAAATCCAGCCTTTTCCGATATGTTTTTTGCCCTTTTGTTTTACTCTTTCCATCGGTCACCGGCTCTTTCTGGGCAGCAGCACCATCACAGCACCGCAGATCACCAACACGGGCAGCAGGAAGGTAACCAGCACCGCCGGCGTGATTTTATCCAGCTTCAATCCTTCCCTGACGCCGTTTTTGGGCACAATATCCAGGTTTACAGGATCCTTTCCCTGCAATGCACGCATCATCTGCAGCAAAAAAACACCGGAGTCTGTATTGTTCAGCAGCGCATCATTGCAGAACAAATCCGCATTGCCGATGATCACCGCATGGGACAGTGTTCCGTCCTCATACATCTTATCCGTCCATAAAGCGATGTTGAAATAGCCGCTTTCATCTGTAGGCTGCTGCTGGGTGGTATCCAGCCCGTCCGTCAGGTTGCGGATATAGGCTCTCCCCGTTTCCAGCATGGGATACACATGGGTATAGCTGCCCTCCATGGGCAGAATACGGAAAGCACGGGTTCTTGGCATAATCAGCCTGTCCCTGGCGCTTTCAATTAATGGCAGGGTGGCGTTTGTTTCCTGCATATAGGGCATCAGAAAATCCGGCATATCCGCATAGTATGCATCCAGATCATCTGCCTGGGCCACCACAATGCCGGGATAAGCTTCCACCCCGTAGCTGCGCAGCAGGGCATTGTAGTTTTCCATATTCAGCGGATCATCATAATTCGCCGCGATGAAAAAATCGCCGCCGGCACGGGCATAATCCGTCAGAATCTGCAATTCTTTCTCCGTAAAGTCATACACGGGCCGCAGGATCATCAGCGGACTTTGGGGATCCGGCACATCGCCGTTATCCAATACCAGCCATTCCACCCGGTAATTGGCGGACACCAGTAAATCTTCCATCAGCGCCACGTCGGCTTTGGTCAGTTCCCCATGTCCCACAAGCACCTGCACGCCAGGCAGTTCATCGCCGGTTACAAACAAAATGGCTTCCGTGATCCGCTTTTCATAGAGGATCTGCCCGGCCGTTACCGTACCCGTTTCAATATCGTAATCGGTGTAGAGATAGTAATCATCTTCATCCAGCACACGGGCCCTGTTGTTTTCTTCGCACCAGACAATCAGGCAATCCCGGGTTATTTTCTTATTGCCGATATCCGTTGCAAATTTATTCAGCAGCGCAGGATTTTCCAGGATTCTGTCATAGGAAACCGTCACCCAATCAGAGGACGCATCATACCGGTTCAGCAACTGCAGCAGGGTATCGTTTTCCCCGCCTTCCGGCATCAGGGCATAGATATGCACCTTTTTTTCCAGTCCGCTCAGCACATGCCGGGTCACTTCCCCCTGGGTGGTGGCCGCATTGTAGGAAAAATCCGCCGTCAGGGCATACTTTTCCTCCAGCCTGTCCGCCAGGGCAATGCCGCCGAGGCAGATGGCAACCGCCAGCACCGTCAGCAGCACCGAATAGCCGCCGCAGCGCAGTTTTCTGTTCTGCGCCAGTTTCTTGAAAAATGCTTTCATCTTCTTCATATCATCACGCCTCGCTCCACCTGCGCATATCCAGCACACGCACACTCAAAAACAGCATGATGCCGCAGAAAACCACATTGAACAGCACATTGGAAAACCGAAGCATTCCTTGTGTAAAGGGCTCAAACCGCTGATACAGGCTGAAAAAATTCAGCACATTTTTCAACGCCGGCAGCGTGGAAGCAGAGGCCACAATATCCGAAAACCAGCACAGCAGATTGGCGCCGAACCCCAGCACCACTGCCGTCATCTGGCTCCTGGCAAAGCAGGATACAAACAAATCCAGCGCCAGAAACGAACAGCCGCACAGCACCAGCCCCAGGTATCCCACGGCAGCTTCCATCACATATAGCTTCCCCCAAAAGGCGATGATCACCCCATAAATCAAGGTGCATGCCACCGTGCACAGAAGCACCGTTGCCGCGGCAAAAAATTTCCCCAGCACAATCCCCGTCAGGGAACAGGGGGAAGACAGCAGCATAGTATCCGTTTTCTGCTGACGTTCCCCGGCCATCAGCCGCATGGTCAATACCGGCGAAAGCAGCATCCACAGATAACCCAGGTTTCCAAGCAGCATGTTCAGGTTACTGGACCGAGCCGTCAGATTTCCCACACTGAAAAAAATGCTGCCCATCACCAGAAACACGCCCATGAACACATAAGCCGCCGGTGTATAAAAATAGCTCTGGATTTCCTTTTTCCAGATGGAGCCCACAGGTTCTCCCTCCTCTTATTTTTGCTCTTTGGTGGTCTGGAGGAATATGTCTTCCAGGCTGTTTTCTTCAGGCTGCAGGCGAAGCAGGGGCGCCTGCAGGGCGGACAGCAGGGTAAACAATTCCCTTTCCGCCCCTTCTTCCGAAACCATCAGCCGCACCTGGGTCACCCCGGGTTCGCCACCGCGGATCACCTCCGCCCGGCTCACTTTCTGCAAGGACCGCAAAGCCGGCAGGATGGTCTGTTCACCGCCTGCGATCACGGCACGCAATACATTTTCCCTGTGTTTGAGTGCATCCAGATCATTATCGCACAGCACTTTCCCATGATGCAGGATCAATACCCGGTCGCATACGGACTGCACTTCACTGAGAATATGGGACGAAAAAATCACCGTATGTTCTCCCCGCAGGGACAGGATCAATTGCCGCATTTCGCTGGCCTGCCTGGGATCCAGCCCCACAGTGGGTTCATCCAGAATGATCACATCCGGCGTGCCGCAAAGGGCCTGCGCCATGCCCACGCGCTGGCGGTAGCCTTTGGACAGATTGCCGATTTTCCGGCCCAGCACATCCTGAAGCCCCGTCTTTTCCGCCACCTGACCAATATGCTTTTTCATCTGCTTTGTTTCCACTTTTTTCAGCCGGCAAGCAAAGCGCAAATAGGCTTCCACCGTCATTTCGTCATACAGCGGCGCCGTTTCCGGCAGATACCCCAGCATTCTTTTGGCCGGGCCGGGCTGCAGCAGCACATCATAGCCGCCCATCAACACCCGTCCCTGGGTGGGGGCCAGGCAGCCCGTCATGATATTCATGGCCGTGGTCTTTCCGGCACCGTTCTGTCCCAGCAAACCCAGTATCTGCCCTTTTTTTACAGTAAAGCTCACCTGATCCAGCGCCTTGTGCACGCCGTATCGTTTGCTTATGTTATCAAAAACAACCATTCGCTCGGGACTCCCTTCCCTTGGCAATACAATACAGCATCATTATACCACATTTTCTCCTGCTTTGCATGAACAAATTGTAAATCCTCCAGGCCTTTCTGAACATCTGTTTGCATCCCGGAAGAATATGTGCTATACTATATCCGTTCCGAATCTTTACCATGCACCAAAGGAGCGTAGTATGTACCGCAATTCATTCCAGCCCTCCGGCAATGTGAACACCCGGCGGCGCTATCGTATCGTCCTGATCCTGTGCGTCATTTTCTTCCTGTCCACCGTGGCACTGGCCGTAACCGTGGGCAGCAATGCCGCCTTCCGCACCAATACGGTCAACAAACTCAATCAGCGCACCCGCAACGCCATTGGCAATGCCATTTCAGAAGCCGAAAAGCTGGATGGCTCCGTCATCTCCGGCACCTCTTCCCAGCTGGGCCGTGTGCGCCAGAATGTGTACCTGGCAGAGCAGCTCAGCTCCATGTCTGTGGAGCTTTCCGGCGAAGATGCCCGGCTGATTCCCCTCAGCTTCTTTTCCTCCAATCGCGACATCTACGATACCCTGGATGATTATGACCAGCTTGTGCAGGGCGGCGTCAGCAACACCCACGATCTGAAAACAGAACTGCTGAATCAGCTGTATAACCTGCAGCATTACCTCAGCGAGGAATAAACAATTCCCGGAGCCAATTGAAAAACGGGAACAAAAGGCCCGTGCCTTCCGAAGCTGCCCATGCGGCGCTTTCCGGATAAAGCACCCCCCACCAGTTCCTGCCCATCCCCGGCCCGATGGTGATGTACACCGTCTCAGCCGGGGGTGTTTTTTCATCCGGCTGCCACGTTTTCCGCTCCACCCGGCACTGAGGATGCCATGTTTCCAGCAGCCCGGCATGTTCCGGACCAAGCAGCAGCGCCACAGTGCGTACCGCCTGTTTTTCCAGCTGCGCCGCCGGGGCGTCACTGCGCGCCACCACCCGCATATACATCGTTTCTTCCGCCTGTAACGGAAAAGCAAACAGCACACACATCACCGTCAAAATGAAAAAGCGCATCTTTCTTTCCTCCCTTCGGAAAGTAGCATGCGCTTTTTTCTGTGTGATTATACACGCTGTGTCACGGATCCATCAGCAGCAGGCTCACCGCACCGGGCAAATACACCTGCGCCACAGGCACGCCGTTTTCATTGATGCACGTCACCGTGCCGGACTGCTGATGGGCCAGAAAAAAACCTGCACCCAGCAGCTGAAAATCCCGGGGACAGGCACCCGGCGTACGGATGAAATAGGGCGGCTTCAGTTTCCCTTCCCCATCCTTCGCAAAAACTGCAATGCTGTCATGGCCCCGGTTGGAAACATACACATGCTGCCCATCCTGCCGGATGGCGGCTGCAGTGTTTGGCTTTTCATATCCGACAGGCAGGGCCGATATATGCTGCACGCACTGCCATGCCCGCCCGTCATATGCATACCGGCTGAGGGATGTGTCCAGTTCCCCCACCAGATAGAAAGCATTCGGCCCGTCAAAGGAAAGATGCCGGGGACCGGAACCGGGCAGGCAGGCAATCGCCGTTTTTTCCGTAAGCATTCCATCCTCGCCCACCCGGAATATCACCACCTGATCCGCTCCCAGATCGCAAAGGAACAATTCCTTCGTTCCCGGCCGGAAGCACACTTGATGGGCATGGTTCCTTTCCTGCCGGTCCGCCCGGGGACCAAGGGGCGTATTACGCTGCATCTGCTGCATGCAACTGCCGATTTTTCCATCTTCCCCAACGGGAAATACCGAAACGGAGCCATCACCGTAATTGGCTGTATACAGGAATTTCTCTTCTTCATCCAAACACAGATGACAGCTTTCCACCCCATCGCTTTCCTGTCGGGAAAGGAGGGTGAAGCCGTCATCCGAAACGGCAAAGGATGCCACACAGGTGTGAATGCCGTCTTCCTGAGCACCGGCTGCAAAAATGACCGGAGCTTTTTTGCTTTTTTCCGCCCAGATTGCTTCCTTCACCGCATCCGTTGTATCCAATACTTCAAAGCCGTTTGCCTGCCATCTGAGCAGCGCCAGCCCCGGCCCGCCCATGGATGTATAACTGCCGGCAATGATCTTCATATTTTTCCCTTCCGCCGGATCATACAATCCGGACATACTTCTTTTTCAGCAAGCCTTCCTGGTTCATGGCAATCAGCCGCTCATAGCGTTCCGCCACATGCACCATCAGCTTTTCCCAGGGAATGGGAATGGTTTCCTGCGCGCAGGTGCTGATTGCCAGCCGCTTCTGCTCATCCGAAAGCACGTCCGCCAGCACGGCCTTCAGGCTTTCCGGCGTATTGTCGCAAAGGTAGCCGTTTTCCTCATGACGGATCACATCCGCCGCGCAGCTGCCCTTTACCACCACCGAAGCCGTGCCCATCACCGCCGCTTCCCGCACCACCAGGGCGGACGTATCGTACAGAGATGGGAAAGTGAACAGGCTGGCCCGGGCATACAGCGCATCCAATAGCTTTGTATCGGTAATGTGGCCGGTCATGGCTGCCAGGTGCTGCAGGCCGTTTGCTTCAATCTTTTCCTGTATTTCCTTTTCATCCTGCCCTTGCCCGGCCAGGATCAGCCGGAATTTCTTGCCCTCTTTCGCCAGCAGGGCACAGGCATCCAGCACAGTGGCAATGTTCTTTTTCCAGTTCATCTGGCCCACAAACAGGAACATGGGCTCATCCCCCAGCTGCCACCGGCATTCCGCCTCCGTCACAGCATGCGGATCCAGCGGACGGATGGTGGCGCCGTTTGGCATCACTTTCACGTCCCCGGTGTAGCCGTATCCCCGCAGCACATCCGCCGCGCTGTCTCCCACAGCCCACACTTCGTCACACCGTTCAAAGAAATTCACCACGAATTTGGTGCCCAGTTTCGCCAGGGTTTCGGACTTGGTGGCTTTCAGAAAATCATCATAATACTTGGAATGGAAAGTGCCCACCAGCGGGATTTTTCGCTGCACAGCCAGCCGCAGCGCTTCGGAGCCTGCGGTAAAGGGGCTGTGGGCATGCACAATATCCAAAGGGATCATTTTCATCCTTTTGCGGTAATGGGGATCCATGGGGGCTTCGCCCTGACGATACTGCTTCATGCCGGGCAGAGGCATGGCCTTGTAATCCACAATTTCAAAGGGCATACCGCCCCGATACCCCGTATCATACATGGGGCACCCCACCGTCACCCGATGGCCCATTTTACACAAATTTTCTGCATAGGCAACGGCAACCCTCCCCACACCATCCACCACGGGCAGGAATGTATCGGAAAACTGACCAATGTTCAGCACTTGGAATCACCTCCGGTTTATCTTCTTATTATACACTGTTTATCAATAAATATCAATCTTTTCCACAAAAGCGTCCTTTTCTTCACATCTTCCTGCCCCAATTTCACAAAAATACACAGCCCGAAAGCTGTGTTTTCAAAATCATGTTTATATCATCAACATAATCTTTTCTCAACTTACAATTTATTCTACTTTCTCTTTCTTTTTTCCGCAAACACACGTAACAACATAATAAGGGTTCGTTCGTCCGCAGTTGCACTTCCAATTGTTCTTATCCAACAGTTGCGGTACTTTTGTAGATTCGCTTCCTTGATTTTTCGCATTTTCCGTACCAACGTTCGATACCGGTTTCACAGGCACAGATTTTGCTTCCTGCACTTTCTTCATTTCCCGAATCGGAACGATGCCAGCACCTACGCTCTTTTTGTCCTCCTCTATTGAAGTGGCAGATGTCACCTTCATACGCATAGCATGCACATCATCCACCAGCTGGCCGAATGCATACAGCACCCAGGAACCCACATAGATGCCGGCCACCGTCAGAAAATGGGAGAATATACTGCTCAGAATCGGAGCAGCAGCATCGTTGGTACCATACTTCGCGATCAGCTGAGAAGAGTACATGGATGCAATCGAAATGATGTCGAAAATCAGCGAAATGATTATACAAATGATTGCTATCACGCAGATTGTTTTCATGTAATTCATAATTTTCTTTCCGATATCGTTAAACATAATACAAGACCTCCTATGGAATTTTCGTTACATTTATTATAGTTTCATCTCCTTCAAATGTCAAGTTTTTACATGGCGCAGGGGGCCTTGCCTTGACAGACCTTCTGCGCAGGCCTATAATGTATGTGTATAAATATGCACCTATACCAAAGAAAGGAGCATGATCCCCATGCTTCCCCTTCCTCTTTTGCTATTGGCCATCGAGGACGACAGTGATCGTGCCTTTATGGAAAAAATATATACGGATTACGGAACGCTGATGTTCCATCAGGCCCGGCTCATCTGCCGCAGCGCTGCCGATGCGCAGGACGTGGTGAGCGAGGCTTTATTGGCGCTGATCAAAAAAATTTCGCTTTTGCGCAATATGCCATGTAACAAATTGAAGTCCTACATCGTCATTACAGTGAAACACCAGGCCATCGATCATTACCGCAGGCTGCGGCATGAGGATGTGACCTGGGACGAGGAAGGCCCGGACGCGGTGTCCTTCGCTCAGCCGGAAGACGGCATCATGGAGGCTGCCGGGGTGGATGCCATCCGTCAGGCCATCTGCACCCTGCCCGAAAGGGAAAAGGACGCCCTGATGAAGCGCTATTTTCTGAAAATGACGGAAGAAGAAATTGCCGCTGCCTGGCAGGTGCGGCCGGTGACGGTACGCGTTACCATCAGCCGGGCCCGGAATCATCTGAAAACCATCCTGCAGGAAAGGAGGGAGGATTAATGCGCGAACAAAACGACGTGCTGGAACAGGCCCTTGCCGAACTCGCTGCCCAGGAAACCCGGGCACTGGAAGAGCAAATGACCTTCAGCGATATGCAAATGGCAAAAAAAATGCAGCTGGCCCACAGCAAGGAAAACCGGACGCTGATCCGCAAGCATACCCGTACCCTCCGCCCTGCCCCCTTCCTGCGCGCTGCAGCCGCCATCGCCGTGGTGGTGGGCGGATTGATGCTGCTGCGCTCCTCCATGCCGGAAAAGGCCGATGTTCTCACCCCCACCTCCCCTTCCTTTTCTATGCAAACCAATTCTCCATCTTCCACTCAGGAACCAAACGGCGTGATCTTTACGCCCATTTCTCCCACCGCAACGCCCATTGCGAACATAATCAAACCCATTTCCACCACTCCCATTCCACTTCCGACCTATATTCCATCGCCTGCTCCCACAGCTGAGCCCACTCATGTTCCATTAGCCACGCCTACAGCCACACCTTCCCCCGTGCCTACGTTAGCTCCCCTTGCAACGGCAGCCCCGGTTCCGCTTGCTGCGCCGCAGCATCCGGACGGCTGGCAGGGCAACTACTTCCCCGGCAAAAATCCCGGTGACTGGCTGCTGAAGCCTTCCGGCGGCATGACGGCGGTGTACGATGATAATTACGAATTCACGGAATATGATCACATCACAACCCCGCTTTCCGACGCAAGGGACATTGCGGAATATGAGTACGTGATGATCAACGGTGTGCCGGCCCTGCTGACGGAAGATCGGGCCGGGCAATTCACCCTGACCTGGGATGTGGATGGGCGTACCCTCTCCCTCTTCTCCCCGGATGGCGAAAAAGAAACGCTGCTTGACATTGCAAACAGCGTAATAAAGCTTCCGGAAAATGGATCTGATTTCTAAAGGAGGCTCCATGAAGCGTATAGGATTGTTCCTTTTTCTGTTGATTTTGTTCCCCCTGTTTTCCGCCCAGGCAGAAGGTGCCCAATTTGCCTGCGATGTACCTGAAGATGTGAAAGCTTTCTTTTCCCAGGACAAATTCTCCGGCACCGATATTCTGGCCTTTGTCATCGTGGACAACAAAAACTGTGCCTTTGCCGTAGGCAGCAAAAACGGCCAGAATACCCTCTACGGCTTTGAAAAGAAGGACGAAAGCTATTCCTATTGGCTGGTAGGCCGCACGGCCCTGCCCCAGGGAAAAGGCACTTTCACCCTCTGGACGGAAGAGGAATGGATCTATTATTCCGCTTCCGAAGGCCACAGCCGGTATGTGAAAGGCCCGGTGGTGTGCCTGGAATTCAGGGATGAAAAACAGCAGACACAAACAAACTGTATCTATGCCAACGAAGGCACATCTTCCATCTGGCGGCTGAAATACATCAACTGCACCTCGGAAGATGAAAAAATCCCGGCCTTCTCCGTGCTGACGTATGAAGACCAGCTGCATTACCTGTCCCAAAGCGGCCGATCCCTTGGCAAAGTGCAGGGCGTGGTGCAGACCAACCTGCGCTATCTGAACTTTTCCGGCATCCCGGCCACTGTAAAGGAAGCGGAAAAGAAATTTTCCACTGCGCCTTCTATCCCCTGGGAAAGCGAGTTGATCGGCCGGGAAATCGCCTTTGACGGTGGCCGGAAGCTTCCCGTCTATACCGGCCCCGGCTCCCACTATCCCCGTGCCGGCAGCGGCAAAGCCATCGTTTCCACCAACGACTGGATTCAGGTCTTCGGCACGGAAAAGGGATACGCCCTCATCCAGTACGCCCTGTCCGCCGATCAGATGCGTTTTGGCTACATCGATGCCGCTGCTCTGCCGGAAGATCACCCGGTCAACAACCTTGTGCTGGAATATGCACCGGCATTCATTGTACGGGATTGCAGCCTGACGGATGATCCGTTGAAATCCGGCAACGTCATCGCCAAGCTGGGCTATGAAGACAGGGTCACATGGCTTGCCCAGATGGGTCCTTACGTCTATGTGGAAACGGAAGGCTCCAGCCCCCTGCGCGGCTTTGTGCCTATGGACTTTGTTGCCATGGAATTCCGACAGGAACAGCTGGAAGGAAGCTTTAAAAACGATCGATACACCGCCACGGTATGGCTCACCCTGCAGGGCGGCGAAACCAGGGCCGATATCATGCTGCAGGCAAAAAACGAAGAAGACTTGCCGGTATGCTATGTCGCCCTTTGCAATCAAACCCCTTCTGCTCCCTTTGATGTGCTGGGATCCGGATACCGTGTGGATGAAAATCGCTATAACATATCCTTTTCAATGATCATCCCGGGGGTCGATGAAAACACCCGCATTCTGTCCCTTTGCCCTTACGAAAACGGACAATACAAACTGGAAGAATGCGTCACCTTCATTCTGCCCAGCAATACAAAATAATGTTGCCCCGGTTGTCCCGGCTGATTTCCCTTCGCATTCCCTGAGGCAGCAATACCGTTTCCTCCCCTTCCGTCACGCACAGCACACAGGCGATCATGGTTTCGCCGTGCATCAGCGTGACGGTTTTGTTTTGCTGTAAAAAGGAAAGGTATTCCTCATGGTTCATGTTCAAAAGATGCATCATCCGGGCATGCCCCCTGCCCACATAACGCAAATGGATGGCCTCGCAGCCGTCAAAATCAGCATCATATACAAAGCCGTACCGCCACATGTTTTCCCACAGCCATCGGCCGGTTTCATTTCTTTTCAGCGGATTTTTTTCGTTCATGTTCAGCCGGCCTGTCAATTGCACATCCACCGCCGTTCCCAGCTGATGTTCGCTTTTCCCTCCCGCAGGCACAGGGCAGCTTACCGCTGGCATACCCAGTTTTTTATATTTCTCCCGGGTTTGCGCCTGCCAGATGTTCTGTTCTGCTTCCGTCATATAGCCCCGGCTAAACCGGACGCCTTCCTGCAGCGGATAATCATTCTGCATATCGCACAGGGCATACAACGCATCCGGCCGCAGCAGCACATCCCCTTCCAACGGCACATAGCTGCCCACGGTTTCACGCATGGATATGCATTTTTCTGCACTTTCCGCCCGTTGTATTCCATCAGCACAATAAAAATAACCGGTATCCTGCCAGGAATTGTGCAGCGGCCATGGATAGGTTTCCCCTTCTATCCCTGCATAAATGGTATACACATCCTTCCGGCACAATACCGTTCTCTCTTTTCCCGCCTTTCCATCCGGCAGCATCCTCATCCCTGCCCACAGCATCACAAAGCACAAAATGGCGCTTCCTGCCTGTACGCTTCCCTTGCCCGTCTTCATTGGCCTTCCCTCCCGCAAATGGCATCATTTATCCATATTTTGCTGCGTTTTGGGCGTTTTTATTCTTTTATTTCTGCACAAATTATTGTATAATGAATGTAACAAAAAACAATCACCGGGAGGTTTATTTGCAATGAGCATTACCACAAAACCCTTTGGTACCGATCTGATCGGCCGGAATATGACCCTCTATACCATGACCAACAAGTCCGGTGCTTCCGTTTCCGTGCTGGATTTCGGTGCCACCCTGGTTTCCATCATGGTGCCCGATAAGGACGGCAAGCTGCAGGAAGTAAACCTGGGCTATGATTCCTATCAGGAATACGACGAAAAACCCGGCTTCCTGGGTGCGTCCGTCGGCCGTTATGCCAACCGCATCGGCGGCGCTCAGTTCACCCTGAACGGCAAAACCTATACCCTCTTCAAGAACGACGGCGAAAACACTCTCCACGGCGGCCGGGAAGGCTTTGACAAAAAGTGGTGGAAGGGCCAGACCCTGGAAAGCGAACAGGAAGATGCCGTGATCTTCACCTATGTATCCCACGACGGCGAAGAAGGCTTCCCCGGCACCATGAAAGTGCAGATCACCTACGCTTTCGACGAAAACAACGCCCTTACCATCCGCTACATGGCCCAGTGCGATCAGGACACTGTGGTGAACCTGACCAACCATTCCTACTTCAATATTTCCGCCAAGCCGGACATCAAAGGCCTGTTTGTGCAGGTGAACAGCGATTATATCACCAATGTGGACGCAGGCCTCATCCCCACCGGGGAACTTTTGCCCGTGGACGGCACCCTCTTTGATCTGCGGGAAGGTGATCTGATCGGCAATCGTCTGGCCCGGATGGATGAATGCCCCCTGATGAAGGCTGTTGCCGGCTATGACACCAACTTCGTCATCCGCGGCGAAGGCCTGCGCGTGGCTGCCGTGGTGAAGGATCCGGAAACCGGCCGTGTGATGACCGTCAAAACCACCGAACCCGCCATGCAGATCTACACCGCTAACAGCATGGATAATATCGGCCATGGCGGCGTCCATTACGGCAATTACGCCGGCATCGCCCTGGAAACTCAGCACTATCCCGACAGCCCCAACCATCCCGAATTCCCCTCCACCCAACTGAAGGCCGGCGATACCTTCCAGTCCACCACCATCTACGCTTTCTCTGTGGAAAAATAAATACAGCCAGACAAAAACCACGGGCAGATAACCCGTGGTTTTTATTGTACGGTCAACGAATACATCCATCTGCAAAAACATAAGAAAATCAAGGACAAATTCCCATTCCCCGTTTGGCAAAGGCTTGACAAAAAGTATTGCATCCGCTATAATGATGCCATCATCCGGCAACGCATCAGAAAGGGGGCTCAATCCATGAAAACGATCACCATGCGAATGTTCATGTGTGCGGGCCATTCCCTGCGCTGATTTGTGCTGCGCCGCTTGAAATGCATGTGTATTTCCAAAGCTCGCTACGCAAAAATGCGCTGGCGGGCTTTTTCATTCTCAATGCATACGAAAGGAATGGCATTTCGTGCTGGAAATTTTCAAAAAAAGGAAAGCGGAGCCTGTGCAGCCGGCCGTGCAGCCGGGCCATCCGGATTGTCCCATCATTGAGCTGAAGAACCTGCGAAAAGTGTATCAGGTGCCCGGCGGTGAAGTGGTGGCGCTCAACGGTATCAATCTTTCCATCGAAAAAGGGCAGATTTACGGCATCATCGGCATGTCCGGTGCCGGCAAATCCACCCTGATCCGCTGCATCAACAAGCTGGATGCACCCACCGAAGGCCAGGTGCTGATCAATGGGAAAAATCTGCTGGCCATGGATAAAAAGGAGCTCCTCAAAACCCGGCGCCGGGTGGCTATGATCTTCCAGCAGTTTAACCTGTTGATGCAAAAGAACGTAGCCCGCAATGTGCGCTATCCGCTGGAAATTGCCGGAGTGGATGAAGAGCAGGCTGACAAGCGCGTGATGGAACTGCTGAAAATCGTTGGTCTGGAAGAGAAAGCAAAGGCCTACCCTGCCCAGCTGTCCGGCGGCCAGAAGCAGCGCGTGGCCATTGCCCGTGCCCTGGCCAGTGATCCGGAAGTGCTGCTGTGCGACGAAGCCACCTCTGCCCTGGACCCCATGACCACCCAGTCCATCCTGGCTCTTTTGCAGAAAATCAATCAGGAAATGGGCATCACCGTGGTGCTCATCACCCATGAGATGGCGGTAATCCGCCAGATCTGCGAAAAGGTGGCCATCCTGGACGGCGGCAATCTGGTGGAAGAAGGCAGTGTGGACGACGTGTTTATGCATACCAAATCTGCAGCTGGCCGAAGGCTCTTTGGCATCCTGCCCGAACAGGAGGAAACGCCGGTACAATCCGCTCTGCGTATTGTATTCGATGCCAATGCCGCCAGCCAGCCTATGATCAGCAAGCTCATCAAGGATATGGATGTTGACGTGAATATCCTGTCTGCTGACATTCACCAGCTGAACGGCAAAACATACGGCCAGATGATGATCGGGCGGCCCGATGATCCGGTGGAAGTGAAACGCATCATGGATTATCTGCGCAATGCCGGCCTGACGGTTGAGGAGGTGCATGCTTCGTGAATTGGGCAGAATTGATTCCGGATTTGATGGAAGCATTGAAAATCACCCTGATCATGACTTTCTCCAGCAGCCTCATTGCCTACCTCATCGGCCTGCCCCTGGGCGTGCTGCTGGTGGTCACGAGGAAGGACGGCATTATGCCCGCGCCCACCTTCAATACCATCCTGGGCGTAGTGATCAATTTCCTGCGTTCCATTCCTTTCATCATCATGCTGGCCCTGCTGTTCCCGGTCACCCGTGCTGTTGTGGGCATTGCCGTGGGTGAAACAAAAGCCATCATCTTCCCGTTGGTGATCAGCGCTTTCCCTTATGTGGCACGCATGGTGGAAGGTTCCCTGGACGAAGTGGACCATGGAATCATCGAAGCCTCCCAGTCCATGGGCTCCACCAATTGGCAAATTATTTCCAAAGTGATGCTGCCCGAAGCCGTTCCTTCCCTGATTAACGGCGCTGCCATCAGCATCACCACCATCCTCGCCTATACCGCCATGGCCAGTGCAGCCGGCGGCGGCGGCCTGGGCACCATGGCCATCGTGGACGGCCTGAACATACGTAATTACGATGTTATGTATGCAGCAAGTCTTCTGCTGGTGGCCCTGGTACAAATCATCACGGTTCTTGGCAGCGGTCTTACCCGCCGCCTGGATCATAAAAAACGTTAAGAAAGAAAGGTGTACCTCATGAGCAAAAAGCAAAAGAAACAGATTCTCGTGGCTGTCATTGCTGTGGTCGTTCTGGTTGCCGCTTACTTCGTCTTCTTCAACAAGACCGAAGAAGCCAAGAATGTTATTACCCTGATCGCCACCAAGAACCCCCATGCCGAAGTGCTGGAACTGGTGAAGGACGATATGGCTGCCAAGGGCTATGACCTGCAGATCACCGTTGTGACGGACTATGTTGTGGAAAACCCCGCCACCTCCGAAGGCGATGTGATGGGCAACTACTTCCAGCACATCCCCTATCTGGCCCAGTACAACGATTCTGTGGCCGACGATATGAAGCTGGTTTCCGTTATTGAAACCCACTTCGAACCCATGGCTCTCTACGCCGGCACCAAGACCGATCTGTCCGCCATTGCTGATGGCGACAAGATTGCCGTTCCCAATGACCCTGTGAACCGCAACCGCGCCCTGCTGCTGCTGCAGAACGCCGGCCTGATCAAGCTGCCCGAAGGCACCACCCTGGAAAGCCAGTGCGCGCCCAAGGATATCGTTGAAAATACTTACAATCTTGAAATCGTGGAACTGAACGCTGAACTGATCCCCGGCGCCCGCGAAGACGTAGCTTACGCCGTAATCAACGGCAACAATGCCACCCTGGTTAACCTGATCCCCAACAAGGACGGCCTGTATGTGGAAGCTGCTGACAGCGAAGCTGCCAAGGCTTACGTGAACATCGTGGTGGTTCGTCCCGAAAATGCCGATGCGCAGTGGGTAAAGGATCTGGCTGAAGTGATGCATTCTCAGGAAGTGTACGACCTGATTGTGAATGCCGGCTTTGCCCCCACCTTCACCGTGTCCGCCAAATAAAGCCCCTGTAACAGCAAAACACCCTGTTTCTTCTAAGAAGCAGGGTGTTTCTTTATATCATTTTATTATTCGATAACGCGCACGGGAAAAAGCAGATAATGCCTGTTTTCTGTCGGCACTGTCAACTCCTGCACAGCACCCACCAGAGGTATGTTATTCTTTTGCATGTAAGCAAGCGTATCCGCAAACACATTGTCCCCCTTATTTTCTGCCTGTAAGTATTCAAAACCGGGAATCTGCCATTTCACCCAGCCTTCAGGCGGCTGAGCATCCGCTTCGCATTCCACACCAGCCAGATATAAACCCTTGCTGAAATTTTCCTCCCAGGGCAAAAAACGGCGTTTTTCATCCGTCATGGCTCCCCACACACCCGCCAGGTTTCCGTTTTCGTCCAGCTTGGCCAACG
The DNA here is from genome assembly GCA_017434775.1 of Clostridia bacterium. Classification (GTDB taxonomy): domain Bacteria; phylum Bacillota; class Clostridia; order Christensenellales; family Aristaeellaceae; genus RUG563. The sequence continues at coordinate 3,815 of JAFSGG010000122.1, read as the reverse complement.
CAGCCACCTGATCAAAACGGCCGTTTGCTTCTTCCCACAAACGTTGAATGAAACCTTCTCCCTGATCTGTGTTTCCCTCTTTGCCAATCACACAAAATGCCGGCTTAATGATCCGCTGCATTTACATATTCCCCTTTCTAAAATACCCGGGAAAGCATTTCGCTTTCCCGGGCAGTGTTTTACTTTTCAGAAGGATTATTCCTTCACGCCGCCAACAGCAACACCGGCGATGATGTACTTGCTGAAGCAGAAGTATACGATCATCAGGGGCAGAGCCGTCAGAGACAGACCAACATAGATGAGGCCGTAGTCGGTCTTGTAGATGTCGCCGCGCAGTTCCTTCACCATCATGGGCAAGGTGTGGTTTTCGGGGCTGGTCAACAGCATCAAGGGCGTCATGTAGTTGTTCCAGGAACCGATCACAGCCATGATGGCCATGGTGGCCATGGCGGGCACCATGATGGGCATGACGATCTTGTTATAGGTATAGAATTCGCCAGCACCGTCAATACGGGCAGCTTCGACCAGGGAGACCTGGAAGTTAGCTTCCAGATACTGCTTGAAGAAGAACACCGTGGATGCGGAGGCAATGGCAGGAATGATCAGGGGCAGGAAGCTGTCGCGCCAGCCAATCTGATGCATGAACAGAGTGAAGCCGGTACCGGTGACCTGACCGGGGATCATGATGATCGCCAGGATGACAGCGTACAGGAATTTGTGACCCTTGAACTTGTACACGGTCAGACCGTATGCAGTCAAAGCAGAGAAGTATACGCTCAGGGCAGTGGAACCGAAAGCAATGATCGCACTGTTCTTGAAGCCAACCAGTGCATTGAAGTCCTGCTGCTGGAAACGGATCCAGTTACGGGACAGGAAATTGGAGGGCAGCAGGGACACGCCGCTCTGAATCTGCTGAGAGCTGCGGGTGGCATTTACCAGCATGATCCAGAAGGGCAGCAAGCTCAGTGCGCAAAGAGCAGTGCACAGCACATACAGCATGGAGCGCTTGGTATTGGTGACAGAGCTGCAGTGAACAAGCAAAGCAACCAGAGGCATCAACAGCATAGGCCACGCCACGATGTCTTTGATCACAGGATTGCTGTAAGGCGTTTTGATGGGGATACCGCCAAGACGAAGAATCAGATAAGCAAGCACCAGTACAGCAGCCAGGTTGGTAAAGCTGGCATAGGTATAGAACTTGCTGATCGGACGATCCATGGGGATCCAGATCAGCACGATGGATACAATCAGAAGGCCCAGGGCAACCCAGGTCAGCACGTTGTAAGCATCAAAATTGGTGGGATAGATCTTGTTACCTTCGTTGACAACCACCATGTCGACCTGAAGCTCGTAATTGTTCAGTTCAGCCTTATGGTCATTCAAAGCTTTGGTAGCAACTTCTTTCCGGGCAGTAGCTTCTTCCAGCTTCTTCTGTTCCGCCGCCAAATCCACAGCACCAAATTGTGCTTCGTTGGCAGCCAGCGTATCTTTCAGATTCTGAAGCTTGGTTTGTTCAACGTTGAGCTTTTCAGGATCAACTGCATCAGCCGCATTCAGATCAGCAACAACTTTTTCCTGATCAGCCACCTTCTGGCGGTCTTCGTCCAGTTTGTTGTAACCATCAACACGCGCCTTGATATCCTTGATCGCATCTTCTTCTGCCTTGATGTCGGCTTCCAAAGCAATCTGGTTATTATTGGGCACGGGAAGCTTCTCGGGCAGCAAAGAATACTTAATACCGGAAGCAGCTGCATTCTTAAGCAGTTCGTCGCGTTCCGCTACAAGTGCGTCACGTTCGGCTACCAGCTCATCACGCTTGCCAATTTCTTTGTCAATGGTCTTCTGATCTTTACCCTGTTCCTGATAACGGGCAATCTTGTCATCAGCACGGGTAATCTTCTTCTCAACATTTTCAATATCCACATTATATTCCAATGCAGAATTGTCGTTGAATGTGGCAACAGGCATGAACATGAGGAAAATAGTCAAGGCGAGCAAAACGGAAACGATGATTTTTCTATTCAGTTTCATTTGCGCACCCCCTTAACCTTCTTCCCGCTGCGATCCTTCATGATAGCAGAGAGGATCAGCGAGCAGATAACGATAATGACAAACAGAATGAGAGAGGCAGCACTGGAAATGCTGAAGTTGTTGGGCGTTTCAAAACCTTTTTCGTAGATGAAACGGGCAACCGTCTGCGTGGTAGTGCCGGGCTGACCTCTGGTCATCAGGTGGGGAATATCGAACATGGTAAAACCACCCACCAGAGAGGTAACCAGGTTGTACAGCAGAATGGGCTTGATCAGAGGCAGCGTGATCTTCCAGAACGTCTGACGGGAAGAGCAGCCGTCTACCAAAGCCGCTTCAAACAAAGCAGGGTTGATACCCAGAATACCGGCAATCATGATGATCATGGTATTGCCATACCACATCCACCACTGGATGAAAGAGATCAATCCGCGGGCGGTGCCGGTATCACGGAAGAATCTCTGGAATTCGTGCGTAAAGCCCATTTGCTGCATCAGCGTGTTCACAGGACCGATAGGATCGGCAAACAGAGAAGCAAACAGCATAGCAATAGTAGCAGCAGTAATGATGTTGGGCATGAAAATCATAACCTTGAAGCCGCCCTGGAAACGGAGACGCATGCGCGAATCGGTGAACCAGCTGGCCAGCATCAAAGCCATGCCAATCTGCGGAATAAAGTTCCACAGCCAGATGATGATGGTATTACCGATGGACTCCCAGAAAAGCTTGGAAACTTCGGTACTGAAATCAAACAGCGTTGCATAGTTCTGGAAACCAATGATATTGTTTTTCAGAACGTTTTCCCAGCCCATGGCATCCGAAATGGACGTGCGGAACGTGAAGTAAATGGGATAGAGCTGGAAAATGAGGAAAACAATGAAGAAAGGCGCTACAAAGAAGTAGCCATACTTGTCATAACTGATGGATTTGCGTTTACGCAAGACTCCAGGTTCGGTCGAGACCTTTTGCATATATCCACCCCTCAGTGTAAATTTCACCCCGCGCAGGGGCGTTTGGAACGCTTTACCGGGAATCTCTCCAACCGAAAGTTCCCGGCGGGAGAAACATTGGGAAGGGGCTGCCTCACGCCCCATTTAAGTTGCACGAGGCAGCCCCCGGTTTTTTACTTTTTAGCAAATGCTATCAAGTATTAAATTATTCCACGATCAGTTCGGGGAACTGGGCAGTGACCTGAGCCTTGAAGTCGGCGATGCAGGTGTCCAGATCCTTTTCACCCAGGGAATAGGGAGTGGTGACGAAGTCGCTCCACAGGGAGTTCATCTTTTCGTCGTAGTCGGTCATGATAGCGCCGTTGGCCAGGTTAGCAGCTTCGGCAAAGATGGCATAGTGATCCTGACCGCCCAGGAAGGGGTTGGGAGTGCCGCCTTCGGCAAGGATCTTTTCGACAACAGCGTTGGAACCAACGAAGTCACCGGAATCCTTGGCGTAGGTGTACAGGAAGTCTTCGCTCATGGTGAAGAACAGGATGAATTCCTTGATGGCAGCCTTCTTGGCATCATCAGCAGCAGCAACCTTGGCAGCGTTGGCGCCGATCCAGGTGCCGCCCCAGCTGTAACCAACGGGGCCAGCGACCATGCGCCAGTCACCATAGGTGCCGCCGTCCTTTTCGCAAGCAGCCTTCATTTCTTCGTCGGTCCTCTTATCGTTGGTGGAGAAACCGCAGTTGGGCTTCAGGGTGTAGTGCAGGCCCCAGGTGGGGAGGAAGAAGCACAGGGTGGTGTCGCTCTTCATGCCCAGGAACCAAGCTTCGGTCCAGGCGCCGCCCT
>JAFSGG010000121.1 GCA_017434775.1 Clostridia bacterium | reverse complement strand
CGGTGGCTGTCCAGCTGTTGCCTTCATTCAGTTCCACCTCGGTACCATCGGACAGGGTGACGGTCAGGGTTGCAGGGCGCTTGCCGTCCTGGTTGTCCGCGTCATCCCAGTTCTTCTTCACCGTGGCTTTGGTCAGTTCGGGGGTGTGGCTGTTGGTGATGATGGTGACATTATCCTTGGTTTCTATACCGGTCTGGGTATAGCCCTCCGGCACTTCATCTTCCGTCCAGGTGTAGTCAACGAGCGTGCCATTTTGATACTTCGGCAGGTTTTCCAGTGTAACCCGCCAGCTATTGCTCTCGTTCAGTTCCGCTTTCGTGCCGTCGGACAGGGTGACAACCAGCTTGTCAGGGCGCTTGCCATCCTGATCATCATTATCATCCCATTCCTTTACGACCGTGGCAAAGGTATATTCGGGTTCACGATAGTTGGTAATGATCACAATACCGGTTTCGGCATCGGTATCATAATTCGTCTGATAATTGGCAACAGCGGTTTCCTGCATCGAATAATCGATTTTGCCATTTCCGTCAAACACGGGCAGGCCCGCGAACGTCCATTTCCATTCATCCGCTTCGGTAACGGTCACCTTCCTCACTTCCATGCCGTTTGCCAGCAGGTTCACCGTGATTTTGTCCGGGCGGAAACCCTCCATGTTATCATTGTCATCCCACTTCTTGATACCACTGAGCTCCGTGGTAACATAGGTATTTTTGAACACCACGGGATGATCGGCATCGTGGCTTGACCAGGTCACTTTCAGCTGGCCGGTTCCATCGTCTTTGACGGTGATTTTCACGGTCTTGGATTCTTCATCGTTCGCCATGCTGGGCACACTGCCGGTTTCGATGATGGAATATTCATATTCGCCGGCTTCTTCGAACTGAATGGGCCCAATCAGAGCATCGCCGCCGTCCGCATCCGGATTGCAGCAGCTATCGTCTTCCGGCATGGGCGCATCGGGCGTTACCGCACTGAGCTGGAACGTGAACGCATTGGTGATATCCGGCACAAACGCACTTTCGTCTGCTTCCACTTCCTTGCGCACCGGAATGCTGAATTCCGCGGCGGCAGGCTGATAAGCGTTCACAAACCGGATTTCATTCACATTCTTGTCTTCCAGTTTATACTGCACGGACACCTCAAATTGATGATCATCCGCATTCTGCCGAATATCCACAACCGCTTTATATATACGGCTGTCGTAAACATAGCCGGCTGCCTCTTCCTCAATCACTTCACGGACATAATAGGAATGCGTGCCGACGGCATCAAATTTCATGGCATTGAAAACAATATTGCCAAAGATGTCATTGGTCTTCGTATCCAGTACGTTTCCGTCTTTATCCATCAGTTCAAAGGAGAATTGCCCGTCTTCCAGCGAAAGGGGGCCGTCCAGTATTTTCTTGGCAGAAATATTCACCTGAGCAGGGAACACATAGGTGTTTTTGATGCTGAACTGATGATCGTATTCTTCCGTTACGGTTTTCGCATAGCCTGACGGCACTTCCGTTTCATCCACGGCATAAATAAATTCGCTGCCGTTGTTCTGATACCGGGGCAGACCCGTCCAGGTATATGCCCAATCGCTTCCGGTCAGGCGCACCGGATCGCCCATGTTTTCCCCGTTCGCCGTCAGCTGCACAAAAATTTCATCCGGGCGGCTGTCTTCCCGGTTGTCATCATCCTCCCACACCTTACAGACGGACACATCAGTGGTGGTCAGCTCATTGATAATGTGGAAATTGCCGTTTTCGTCAATGCTCACCTGAGGATCTTCATAACCCTCCACCTTGTCTTCCGTCACCAGATAGATGATATCGTTTCCTTCCTTGTCGCTTACCGGCACATCGGAAAAGACGGCATTCCAATGGCCCGGTGTGCCGCTTGCGGAAAGCTGCATGCCATCCGCGCCTGCCATCGGAATTACGCCATTTTCCGTCTGAACCCAGAGCCGGTACGTAACGATCGCCGGACGGGTAATATCCGAAAGTTCGTCGATATCCTTCCATTCTTTCGTCACCGAAATATCCCTGAGTTTCTGAACATTGGTGACCTCGAATTCCGTATTGCCTACCTGTTTCACGCCTTCCAGTTCATAGCCAATGGGAACATCATTTTCCTTCACGGAATATCCGATTTCCACCCCTTGAGTGTATTTGGGCATATCGGTCAGGGTGCCCTGCCAATTTCCGGCATCTGTCAGAGTGATGGAATCGGGATAGCCGGCAAGATGAAACCTTTCGCCGTCGGCATAAAGCTGCAGCGTAATGCTGTCCGGCCGGGTATCGAAGTAGTTATCCCGGTCGATCCATTCTTTGGTCACCTGAATATCCACTTTTTCCAGCTCATTGAGAAGAACGAAACCGCCGTTTCCATCCCCGAAAATCTGGGCAGGCAGATAGCAGGGGACGACGGTTTCACTGATATCATACTGCATTTCGTTGCCGTCCGGAGCATATTTGGGCAGGCCCACAAAGGTCCCCTTCCATTCGTCAGCGGCGCTGAGCGTCAGGGAAACCTCTTTTCCGTTGATATCCGTATATTTCTGACCATCCGCCATCAGATACACCGTAATGCTTTCCGGACGGTTGGATTCATCGCCGCCGTCTGCCCACTGCTTTTCAACGGGAATATCCACGGTTTCCAGGGTGTTATTAATTTTCACATAGCAGGCACCCAGCGTTTCATCCACAACCACCCCGGACACGACGGATGTGTAGCCGGCCACCTTCACTTCTTCCACATAATAAGTATAGGGTTCGCCGGTCATGGGATCGTATTTGTCCAGGGAGGCAGTCCACTTCCAATCGCCGTTTTCGTCAGACTCTACGGTGACCTCATGGACAAACGCAAGGTCTTCTTTACACTTGATCTGCAGAGTGATGAAATCGGGACGGGTGTTATAGAAGTTATCATTGTCCGTCCAGATCTTTTCATTGGGTTTTTCAGGCGTGCCGAAATTCGTCTTAAAACCGGAAACGGTATTGATGATGGTATTGTCCGCATCGTTATGAATATTATAGCCGGCCGTTATTTCATTATTATCTTTCTTGAAGGTAAATTCGCCATCGAAGATACCTTCACCCGGCCGAAGCGTATAATGGTTGATCTTTTGCTCGCCCATGTAATAGGAATAGCCTTCTGCCAGCTTCGGCAAGCCCCGCACCACAATGCGGTATTTGTTTGCATCACTGGCTTCCTTGCCGTCCCAATCATCCTCAACGACCACCAGGGCATCGGGATGGGGGGTAAAATCGGCAGCGGTACAGGGCTGGCCCTGCTTGGGCAGGCCCTTTTCAGCCGAGAAGGGCATCAGCACTTCGGCAAGTTCATTCTTCGTGGGACGGACATTTTCTGAATTGTTGTTATCCAGCCATTCCTTGTAGAACACATTTTCCGTGGGTTTATTGGTAACAGTCAGGCTCGTGGTGTCGTCAGCCTTCACAGTCACCTTGCCGTTTTCATTGCCTACGGGGTAGGACACATTGTAGAACAGCTTGTTGTCGGCTGCGCCGGTTTCGGTTACGGTATAATCGCCCGCAGGCACTTCCTGCAGCAGGATCTCATCGTCCGCCTTCACATTTTCGATGGTCAAGGTGTTCTTTTCATCGGCGGTACCGGTCATTGGCGTGCCGTTGAGGGTATAGAAAACAGAACCAGTAAAGTTTTCCGGGCCGGTGATGGCAAAGGTAAACCGATCCGACTTCATGACCGTGCTGGCATCGGGGATCTTCTTGGTAATTTTCAGATTGCCGGGAATGGGCGTATTACTGATGGAAATTGCCAACGGCACGTCTTCCATAAGTTCAAACGTGGCCGGGGTTTCACTGGCCGCCCCCGTCCCCACCTGATAGGCAGGGCGATAGACATCGTCTTCCACTTCGGTGATGGTATAGGTGCCGGTGGGGAACGCGTTCAATACCTGCTTCCAGCTGCCCGAACCATTGGTAAGCGCGATATCGCCGGTGGGGATCACCACGCCGTCCTTTTCCGCATCATAGGTGTAGCCGTTCTTGCCGGCCCAGGTCTTTAAATCGCTGCGATAAATTTCGTTTACCGTTTCATCCGCATCCGCCGGCGTAATCACGAAATAGAAATTGCCGGTATCCGCAGCGGCGCCCGTTACGGTTTTATTCAGTTCCAGCGTGCTGGATGTGGGATAAATATTCCGGAAAACAATGGCATCCGCAGGTTTCGTCACATTATCCTTCTCGGCCTGGAGGGATGTGGTAATGTTCAGGTTTTCATCCACCACTACCGTCAGGGTGAAGGTGGTATCGTCATGATTCACGCGGTGCTTATTACCGCTGGGGGGCGTTTCTTCCACTGTATATTCATAAGTGCCGGCCTTGGTAAACCGAAGGATGCCAAAGTCCAGAATGGATATCCGTTCGCCCACATCAGGAACCAGATTGATCTTATGATTACCGCCGTTGGCACCTGCAGGCAAGGGCGCACCGCTGCTGCTGCTTCCCCACTTCAGTTCGAATTGCATGTATTCGTCTTCGGCTTTGAATGTGCGGCCGTCCAGTTCCTTGGTTGCCTGCAGCAGCAATTCGCCCGGCTCCATCCGCTTGTATTGATGGGTCACCGTATAGGCAGCCGCAGCCGCCGGATCCACATCATTAAGGCTGCTGAGCGTTGTGCCGTTGGCCGTATAGACTGTGCCCACATACTGGTAATACGCCCCGTCTTCATCGGGGATCTCAATTTTTTCCTTGATGGTGCGGTAATCCGTTTTAAAATCCGCACCTTCATAATCTGCGCCCACCAGGGTTTCCGTTTCCGTGGGGACGAAATCCGGCACGGTCAGGGCATTTCCGTTTTCATCCACCCAGCTTACCTGCATGGTACTGCAGGCATAGGAAGCCTCAGGAATGGGGAAGTCCATTTCATACACGGTGGTGGTGGTATTATCTCCAACTTCTGTGGTAATGCTGTAGCGGAAGGTGGTGGTGCCGTTCAGGGGAACGGACGAATGGGTGCCCACCTGCATATTGGCGTTTTCGTTCAGTTTTACGGTATAGGTATAGTCCACCACATCGCCGGTCATCTCCTGGCCGTCCAAAGGCTTCCAGTATATAGTGTTGCCGCTGGTGGACAGATTGGCGTTGGTTTCCACTTCCTTAATGTCGAATTTCACCGTGGAACCCATGGGGTCGACCACCATGGTGGAAATACTGCTGCCAATGGAGGACAGGGCAGAGGACAGGTCGCCGGGGTTGCTGGCATGGAAATATTCGCCTCCATTGGCCGTCATGCTATCAAGGTTGGGATCTGCGTTGTTAAAACCAACGGTGTACACAATACCGCCGGCCTGAGTAAATTCCGTCAGCGCAGTCGAAGAATATTTATTGTCTGATGCAACACCGTCCGTCACCAGAATCAGAACTTTTGTTGCCTTATCGTTTTTAAACTGTTGAATACCCAGATCAACGCCACTCATGATATATGTGGCATTCAAAAAGTCAGCAAAGCCATCCGGATAGAACTTACCTTCTTCATCATAAGAACTAACAACTCTTGTGAAATAGCTGTTTCCATTATTAAAAACAACCCGGTGAACATCTGTTCCTTCCGGAAGACTTCCAGCCAGTTGATTGATAGCCCGGACTGCTACCACAAATCGGCTGGGAGCAAAAACATGCTGCGTATTTGATTTATCATAATATGTGCATGCTCCATTATTTTTGTGAGACATTTGGTAAATAAAAGCAATATCGCATTCTTCTCCCAAGGGACAAGTAGCATCATTGTGCACATGTCGTGTACCTTCACTATGTATACTTTCATAGGGGCAGGCAAACATGGAGGAAGACGTATCCAGCACAAACACAACCTCCATCTTGGGAGGCTCCACGGCTGTTTCCTTTACATTCACATTAACATGCACTTTCCATTCATCCGGGCCAACGCGCTCGGCCTGTTTGGTCAGTGTAATGTTGCCGTCCGAACTGACAACAGGGGCCGGTGCCAGGGAATCATTCCCTTCCGCCATGACCCCTGCTGCACCGCTGATGGCCAGGCAGACCAGCAAAATAAATAATACCGCCTGTTTCCAGCTGTTTTGCATCCTCGTCTTCATGCTTTTATCCTCCGCATTCAAAGGTTTCATGCCCCTGATTTCATCATTCATATTCCATAATCCACATTATTTTGGTTCACAAATAAGCGCAGAAGCCTACGCTTCCTTAATTATATTACACATTTGTTCTCAAATCAACATTTTGTGGAAAATTTTAGAGAATATTGCCTCTATTTATCCACTCATCAGCCGAAAGCAAACCTTGCTTTTCGGAGCAGTATATTTCCGCTTCCTTTTTGATTCTTCTCCGCTTTGTTCCATCAACTGAAAACCGCTATTTTCTCTCCTCCCGTTCTGCCTGCGGTTCTGTTTCACTCAAAAAAGCTTAACAAAAAAACCGCACCATAATGCAGGTTTTGTGGTGATGTATCGGGGATAGGAACCTCTGCAATACGAATGTCGCGCGCTGACAAGTATCGCTGCGCTTTCGTTATTCCAACATGCTTCATTCTATTGCCGTTCTTGAACCTTCTGCTTTATTCTTGAGCAGCGATTTTTCTTCAATTATTGCATTTCCCTTGACAAAACGCTTTCTCCTTCGCCATTTTTATGTTTTCATTACGCCGGTGGAAAAGTGGATTGGTTTTGTGTATGCTAAACTTTTCTGAAAAGAAAGAAGGACGGCCTATGGCCGCCCCTACAGTGTTCGTTTCCTTTTGCCTCGCGCGGAAACATGTTTGTTCTGTCATGCAACGATATCGCGGAAAAGGTATCCAAAGGATGGAGGCCTCGGATGCGGGGTACAGAGGCCGCATAAACCCCTGCTTCGTTCCTCCGTTAGCGGACGGCCCCCTCCCCTACGGTGTCGTCTGGCAGAAAGGATAAACCGTTCACCGCATCTGAGCAGCATTCTTCCGTTCTCAATTCTTTATTCTGCAATCTCTTGCTGCCCAGTCCTTCTGCCCTGTCATTGGGCCTGATGATAAAATACGGATGCTGCCTGCAGCGCCTTTTTATACACCCGATACACATGCCTTTCATCCAGATGCAGTTTTTCCGCTGCGGCGAAGAAGGAAAGGTGGTGCAGATGTTTCCATTCCAGCAGTTCCCGGTGCAATTGATCCGGCAGTTTCTGAATCAGGCAACGCACCTGCGCCTCCGCCGCAAGCAAAGTTTTATATGCATCCAGGATCTGCTGTTCCATTTCCGTCATGGCAGCAAGCAGGACCTTTTTTTCCGGGCCGTCTGCACCATCCGTTTCCAGGGCTTTTTTCCGCTTCCGCATCTGCTCCATCCGGGCGTGGAAGAGGGCCAGTTCATTCTCCATATCGCCGGTGCGGCTGAGAAATGCCTTGGTTTCCTGTAACCCTTGTTCCGAAAGTGCATAGGCAAATTCTTCCCCTGTCAAACCGCCACCCGCTTTTCAAACAATGCGTCCAGGGGCATCTGCACTTCCAGTGCTTTGCGAATGGAAAGGGCTTCTTCCAGCAGCACAGGGCTTTCCCCTCTCAGCTTCCTGCGCAGGGATACATAGCTCATGCCTGCCTCTCCGGCCAGCTCCCGCATGTTCCATCCTTTCATATACATCTGCACCATCACCTGGGTATAAATACATTGTGTACGCATATTTTCTCCTCCTTGTCAATGCGAACATTTGTTCTCTTTTGCAGTTGCAGTATATCAAATCTTTTTCTCCGTGTCAACGGGTATTACCGGTTTGTTTGACACTTTTGTATCATGGGCAGACGAAAATACGCCATGATTTGCAGGGCGCGTCACCAAAAAATGGAACGCCCCTTTTTCTGCGATTTTTTGCCGGGATGTACTTTTTCTCATTCCTGTGGTATAATAAAGATGATCTCTGCCTGAAAGGAGAAAACAATATGTATTTTGACAGTACCATTTTGTTCATGATCCCCGGGCTGCTGCTGGGCCTGTGGGCACAATACAAAGTAAAAAGCGCATTCAGCAAATACAGCAAATATGCCACTCGCAGCGGTGTGACAGCCGAAAGAGCCGTTGCCCGTATCCTGCAGCAAAACGGCGCCGGGGACGTGCAGATCACCCGGGTGTCCGGCAGCCTGACGGACCATTACGATCCCACCACCAATACCCTGCGGCTGAGCGACAGTGTATACGGCTCGCCCAGCATTGCCGCCCTTGGGGTAGCTGCCCACGAAGCCGGCCATGCCCTGCAAAAAGCCCAGAATTATCCCTTCCTGTCCCTGCGCTCTGTAATGGTACCGGTGGTGAATATCGGTTCCAATCTTTCCTGGCCCATTTTCCTGGCCGGTATTATTTTCTCCTGGGAACCGCTGATGTACGCCGGCATCATCGCCTTTGCCCTGGTGGTGCTCTTTTCCCTGATCACCCTGCCGGTGGAATTTGACGCCAGCCGCCGGGCTGTTGCCCTGCTCAACAACGGCGGTTTCCTCACCATGGAAGAAGAAGCCGGTGTGAAAAAAGTGCTCAATGCCGCTGCCCTCACCTATGTGGCTTCCTTCGTTTCCGCCCTGCTGCAATTGATGCGCCTGCTGACCATCCTGAACCGGAACAGAGATTGAATTTTCAACATTCTACCCCCGGTAGAGTGCCGGGAAAGAAGCGTAGAGGGGCCCAAGGCCCCTTTTTGCTTGAAATTTTACCAGAAAAATGGTACAATACACCCGATTTCCGGTTTCTGAAAACCAACAGATTTTTTGCAGAAAAGGAGAGTCCCATGAGCGAATTTATCATCAGCTGCTGCTCCACCGCTGACCTGAGTGCCCGGCATTTTGCCGATCGCGGCATCCTTTATATTCCTTTCCATTATTCCCTGAACGATGTGACCTACCCGGACGATCTGGGCCGAAGCATGACGTCCGTCGATTTTTACCAGGCTATGCGCAACGGCGCCGATACCAAAACCAGCCAGGTAAACAAAGAAGAATATCTGGCTTTCTTCGAATCCATCCTATCTTCCGGCAAGGATATCCTGCACGTGTCTTTTTCCAGCGGCCTTTCCGGCTCCTGCGACAGCGCCCGGATGGCCCAGAAAACCCTGATGAAAAAGTATCCGGACAGGAAATTGCTGATCGTGGATTCCCTGGCCGCTTCCTCCGGTTACGGGCTGATGATGGATACCCTGTGCGACAAGCGGGATGAAGGGAAGACGATGGAAGAATTGGCCGCCTGGCTGGAAGAAGTGAAACTGCAGCTGCATCACTGGTTCTTCTCCACGGACCTGACCTTCTACGTAAAAGGCGGCCGCGTATCCAAAACCAGCGGTTTCATCGGCTCCATGCTTCACATCTGCCCCCTTTTGAATGTGAGCTTTGAGGGCAAGCTGATTCCCCGGGAAAAGATCCGCACCAAGAAAAAGGTCATCGCCCGCATTGTGGAAATGATGGAACAGCATGCCCGGGACGGCTACAACTACAACGGCAAGTGCTACATCAGCCATTCGGACTGCTACGACGATGCCAAAGCCGTGGCAGACCTGGTGGAAAGCAAATTCCCCTGCCTGAACGGAAAGGTGCTCATCAACAATATCGGCACCACCATCGGCAGCCATACCGGCCCCGGCACCGTGGCTCTGTTTTTCTGGGGCGACGAACGCAAGGACTGATCAAAAAACAAGATAGAAAACCCCCGTTCCCAATCAGGAACGGGGGTTTCTTCATTCTGCCGTTTCTTTTTCTGTTTTTTCCGGTGCCGCCGGCGGCGTCAGCTTTTGAATCATCTCATCCATTTTATCCCCCAGCGCACATTCCGCATCCCGGTTCAGGGCCAGGTATTCCGCCATGGCCTGCACCGTTACCCGGGCATGGGTATCCGCTTCTTCCATCCGGGCCAGGGAATAAAGGCTCAGGAACAGCAGCAGAATGCCGCCCACCACACAGATGCTTTTCATGGTGACAACACCGGTATAGTACCCGGCTTTCAGAGAGGCTTCGATCTGGTAGTTGTAGGCATCGCCGCCCACATATTCAATGCCGTATTCATACGCCCAGCCCTTGTCCCTGTATCCGCTCACCTGTACCTCTTTTTCCGGCAGGGCATAGACAAGGCCAAAGATGATCATGGCAACGGCTATCACAATGCCCACAAAACGTACTGCTTTCATGTGTTTTCCTCCTTTGTATATACGGTTTTCCGTTGGCTTTAGTATAACACATTATTCAGCCGGATGTAAATAAAAACAGGCCGGATCCCCGGCCTGTCTGCCTGCTCACTGCAGGGCGTATTTTTCTTTATAAGCTTCGTACAGTTCGGTAAACTGGGCATTGCCGCTGCGGACAGCCTGCAGTTCTTCATGCACATTCAGGTTATGGTGCGCAGTATCGATGACGCAGCCGGCAATATTGGAGCAATGGTCGGCGGTGCGTTCCAGATTGGAAAGCAGATCGCTCCAGATGAAGCCCATACCGATGCTGCATTCACCCTGCTGCATGCGCTTGATGTGACGGTTGCGCAGCTTATCCCGCATCTTATCGATGACCTGTTCCAGGGGTTCCACGTTAAAGGCCTGGGCAACGTCGTTTTCCACAAAGGCTTTCAGGCTGTTATCCAGAATTTCTTCCACAGCGGCAGAGAAGGTGGCAAATTCCCGGGAAGCCTGTTCGGTCATGGCCAGGTTCTTTTCCCGCATTTCTTCGGCCGATTCCAGAATGTTCACGGCATGGTCGGAAATACGTTCAAAATCACCGATGACTTTGAGGAACTTGGTAGCTTCTTCGCTGTCCTGCTGGCTCATGCGCTGGGAGCTGAGCTGGATAAGGAAGGTGCCCAGCACGTCTTCATAATGGTCGGACAGGCCTTCATCGTCCCGGATGCTTTCAGCCAGTTCGGGGGAAGGATCATTGAGGGAACGCAGACCGTTTTTGAAAGCACGGATGGAAACTTCGGCCATTTCCCGGATCACATTGCCGCACTGCTGCAGCGCCACAGGGGGCGTAGCCAGAAGACGTTCATCCAGTTCCACTTTCTTTTCTTCGCCCTTGGAAGAGGGAACAATACGGCACACCAGTTTCTCCAGATAAGCAGAGAAGGGAAGCAGCATGGCGGTGCTGATAATTTTGAACGCCGTATTGACCACAGCAACGCCCACAAATGTGGCCGGCATATCCAGCACCGGCAGTTTGAACACACCCCACACAATCCAATAAATCGGCAGCAGGATAATGGAAGCGATGGTATTGAACAAAAGGTGCGCCATGGCAGCACGCTTGGCTTCCGGCTTGGCGCCGATAGCAGAAAGCATGGCGGTCACGCAGGTGCCGATACCGGTACCCATAATCATGGGAATGGCTGCGCCGTAAGTGATAGCGCCGGTAATCGTCAGGGCCTGAATAATACCCACAGATGCGGAAGAAGACTGAATAATCCCCGTCAGCACAGCACCGGCCAGCAGACCCAGAACAGGGTTCTGGAACAGAAGGAACAAATCTTTAAACCCATCATTGTTCTGCAGCACTTTCACAGCGCCGGTCATGGTTTCCATGCCCACCATCAGCGTGGCAAAACCCAGCAAAATGGTGCCTGTATCCTTTTTCTTGCTGCTCTTGCAGAACATATAGAACACAAGGCCAATCAGCGCCAGGACAGGCGTCCAGGAAGAGGGCTTGAGCAGCTGCATCACAATGTTGCCATCGCCAATGCCGGTCAAAGAAACAATCCAGCCTGTAATGGTAGTCCCCACATTGGCACCAATGATCACATTGATAGCTTGCTTGAGGGTCATCATACCGGAATTGACAAAACCCACCACCATCACCGTGGTAGCGGAAGAAGACTGGATCACAGCCGTTACGCCAAGACCGGTGAGGAAACCGGCGATCTTATTTTCCGTCAGCTTGCCAAGCAGGGTGCGCAGTCCGCTGCCGGCACGTCTTTCCAGCCCATCGCCCATCACGTTCATACCAAACAGAAACAGGCACAGACCGCAGATCATCGTTAATGCACTAAAAAGATCAAATTGCCCTTCCATACACTTCTCCTACTCCTTACAAAACAAGATTTTCCTTTTGTATCCTGATTTGACAGCCTCAGTGTACCATGAAAAACATCAAAAAAAAACCAGACTTTTGTAAAGTTTATGTAAAGTGCTGGTTTTTTATATTTTTTGTCATGTTTTGTTATACCGATGGAAACAGAACCGTAACGGTTGTACCCTTTCCCTGTTGGCTTTCCAGATGAATATCCGCCCCGTGAAGCCGGGCGGCATGCTTCACTATGGAAAGGCCCAGGCCGGTGCCGCCCACCTGCTTGGAATGGCTCTTGTCCACCCGGTAAAACCGTTCAAACACTCTTTCCTGCTGATGGATGGGAATGCCGATGCCGGTATCGGAAACGGTGAGCCGCGCCCGGTGCCCTTCCCCTGACACCTGCACATCCACACGGCCGTTTTCCACATTGTATTTGACGGCATTGTCCACCAGGTTATACACAATGCCTTCCAATAACTGCGGTACACCGCTGATCATGCAGCTTTCACCCTGTACCGCCAGCTGCACGCCGGCCATTTCCGCCGCCGGCCGCAGAATTTCTGCCGTCCGCTGAGCCAGGGACATCAGATCCACCTTTTCCATGGGCTGCTCCCCTGCTCCTTCATCCAGCCGGGACAATTTGATAATATCCTCCACCAGGGCAATCATCCGCCGGGCTTCGGTATAAATCTGCCGGGAAAACCGGGGAATATCCTCTTCCCTGACCATCCCGCCGGACAAAAGCTCCGCGCAGCCGGAAATGGTCTGCAGAGGGGTCTTCAGTTCATGGGACACATTGGCCGTAAATTCCCGGCGCATTTTTTCAGCCTGTTCCCGCTGGGTGATGTCAAAAATCAAAAGCACAATACCGGCTACCCGTCCCCCCTGAAAAATGGGACTGGCATTGATCTGATAGGAGGTCTTGCGGATTTGCAGGCTTGCCTCCCCATGTTCCCCTTCCCGGGCCCGGGTCAGCAGAAGCCGCAGCGTATCGGAAGGATAGAGAAACAGAATATCCCGGCCTTCTGCCTGACTGTTCAGCCGGAAAATCCGCCTTGTGGCATCGTTTACGCTGAGCACTTTGCCTTCCCGATCCAGCAGGATCAGCCCTTCGGTCATATACTTGATGGTCAGGTCAAATTCTTCCTGTTTGCGCAGGTATTCCGATTGCATGGCGGCCAGCTTTTCCGCCAGCGGCGCCGTTTCCGGCCATTCATTTTTATCCGGCAGTTTTCCGGGGGCAATGGCGTTGAGGGGCGCAGCAATTTTCTGCGCCGTCAGATGGGCTGCCACGCCGCACAGAAAAAATGCGATCGCGCCGATCCCCAGCCCCGGCAGAATAAAATACAGCCCCACTTTGCCCAGCTGATCCCAGCCCAGAAAATGCACCATCACCAGGCTCCCAAGCACCAACACAGCCAGCAGCACACCAAGCGCCGCCAGCACCGTCGTGCGGAAAATGCGGTTAAACATCCCTTTCCCCTTTCATTGCACCAGCCGATATCCCACACCCCGCACCGTTTCAATGGCGGCGCCGGATTCCCCCAGCTTGCCCCGCAGGGTGCCAATATGCACATCCACCGTACGGGTTTCCCCCAGATAATCACTGCCCCATATTTTCAGCAGCAGCTTTTCCCGGGTAAACACATGGCCGGGCCGCTCCGCAAACAGGCGCAGCAGTTCAAATTCCTTTACGGTCAGCTGCACAGGATTTCCCTTTACCAATACAGTATGCTCATCCGGGCTGATCACAATATCCCCGCAGTGCAAAAGCGCTGCCTGCTTTTCCGGGGCACTGCGGCGCAGCACTGCCTTCACCCGGCTCACCATTTCCATCATGCCAAAGGGCTTGCTCAGATAATCATCCGCCCCCAGGTCCAACCCGATTACTTTATCGTATTCCGTTCCCTTGGCGGTGGCCATGATCACCGGCACCGCCGCTGTCGCTTCATTCCTTCGCAGCTTTTTCAGGATAGCCAGGCCGTCTTCGCCGGGCAGCATGATATCCAGAATAATCAGCCGTGGCACCTGGCTTTCCAGCGCTTCCCACAGCTGTTCCCCCCGGTCAAATCCCCGGGCTTCAAAGCCGGATGCTGCCAGCGCATAGCTCATCAGTTCCCGGATGCCCGCATCGTCTTCCACCAGATAAATCATAACGGCCTCCCGCTTTTCATATATACCTACATTTTAATACATGTGCCCCTCCCTCTGCAACCGCAAATTTTTTTGTGCGGCTGAATTATTAACTTTTTCCGCCGGAATATTACAAAATAGTTTTATTTATGCATATTTATTTGCTTTTTGCATATTTTTACACCATGCAAACACCCATTCCCGCCACGTCTTGTGGTGGAAAGGCTTGGGCAACACCATGGATGGTAATATGAAAGTTATCCACACTCAAACCCCTGTATGACAGTTGTGCATGCCCAAATAACGGAAAAACCCTTGAAAAAACCCGAAAAATCTGGTATGATGACACCGTGGTTTGAAAAAGGGAAGGTTTTCCCCAAAAGTTATCCACAACCCGTGGGCAAAGTGCCCCCAACGGGTATATTTTTTTCGGCCCTTTCGGCACCTGTGCCATAACCATAAACATGCATGCCTCATGCAGCAGAAGCGGAGAGAAGCACATTGGATAAAATGATCATCTGGGAGCAGGCCTGCTCCATCATGCGCACCGAAATGACCCAGGTCACCTTTGATACCTGGATCAAAGCGGCGCTGCGGCCCCTGGGGTATACGGAAGATATGTTCTATATCGAAGCGGTAACGGAGTTTTACCATCAGTTTGTGGTACCCCGCTATGCCGTGCTGATTGGCAATTCCCTTTCCCAGGTGATGGGGCGTACCGTGAAAGCTCAGATTTTCACCCCCGTCCAGGCGGAAGAGTACCGTCAGGGCGGCCCCCTGCAGCAGGCCAAGCCCGGAGAAAATGCCGGGCTGAACCCCAAATACACCTTCGATACCTTTGTCGTAGGCAACAACAACCGCTTTGCCCATGCCGCAGCCCTGGCCGTGGCCGAAGCCCCGGCAGATGCCTATAACCCTCTGTTCATCTATGGCGGCGCCGGCCTTGGCAAAACGCACCTGCTCCACGCCATCGGCCATTATATTCTCTCCCAGAAGCCGGATATGCGCATCAAGTACGTCACCTGCGAAATGTTCATGACCGAAATGGTGGCCTCCCTGAATAAAAAGACCCAGACGGAATTCCGGGAAAAATACCGCAATATTGACGTATTGATGGTGGACGATATCCAGTTCCTGGCCGGCAAGGTGGGCACCCAGGAAGAATTTTTCCACACCTTCAACGCCCTCCACACCGCCGGAAAACAGATCATCCTGTCCTCCGATAAGCCCCCCAAAGAAATCGCCAAGCTGGAAGAGAGGCTGCGCAGCCGCTTTGAATGGGGCCTGATTGCCGATATTTCCAAGCCGGATCTGGAAACCCGCACCGCCATCCTGCAGAAAAAAGCGGAAAGCGAAATGCTGCAGGTGGATCCCCAGGTGCTCACCATGATCGCCGAACGCGTTTCCTCCAACATCCGTGAACTGGAAGGCTGCCTCACCCGCCTGGTGGCTTACTCCTCCCTCACCGGCCGGAAGGTGGACCAGCAGCTGGCCGAAGAAGCCCTGAAAGAAGTGTTCATCCACAACGAGCCCCGGCACGTTACCTGCCAGGACGTGATGGACGCTGTGTCCACCTACTATAACGTCACCGTAGCGGATTTAAAAAGCACCCGCCGCAGCCGGGACGTCACCGTGCCCCGGCAGATTGCCATGTATATCGCCCGGGAAGTGGTGGGCGCACCGCTGACTATGATCGGCGATTGCTTCGGCGGCCGGGATCATTCCACCGTAAACCATGCCTGTAATAAGGTAAAAGAAGAAATGGGTACCTCCCCCTCCCTCAGCAATCTGATCAACGATCTTATTCAACAGCTGACGGAACGGTAAGGAAAACCATACGCAGGAAGCAATCCGCGAACCAACGGGAATGGAGAATTCAGAATTCGGAATTAAGAATGAAGAATTGCAGTTGGTTTAATGATGCCGGGCATTGTTGTGCGTTTTATTCTTCCGTCAACGTATGCAAACAATAAATGCATCGATCCGCAGATATCGCAAGGGAGGGGCATGCCCCTTCCTTTTCGTGTAGCATTTGTGTTGTTACAAGGGGAACGATGGAGGGGCGTTCCCCCCTCCACCCCCACAAGGGACAATTGTCCCTTGACCCTTCCTGCGGATGGAGTAGACGGTTCACACAAACCCTGTGCCGCCGAAGCTAAAACCTTCCAAGAAATCGGAAGAGAACTGCAACCCTCCAACGGATAAGCACACCTTTATCTCTTCCAAATTCATGTTCTAACTAAATTCTGCATTCT
>JAFSGG010000120.1 GCA_017434775.1 Clostridia bacterium | reverse complement strand
CAGGAAGCCGAATGAATCAACCGAAACAAGCATTGGGAGCGCCAGCGACCAAGGCGTAGATTGAGGTTGCGGAACGGCGACCCTTGTGGGGGGGTGGGGTGAAACCCCACGAAAGGTTCTTTTTATCGAGCGGTGAAAGTGCCGTTGCCGCTGCCCACCTGCAGGGTATAGGTTTCGCCGGGCAGGATATCCGGGGAGGAGAGGATAATCAACTGATAATCCAGGGCCGGGGCGTGAGAGAGGAGCTGGATGCCAGCGGTATCGGTGAGCGTGATGGGTGTACCGGCAGATGCATTATTCACCCTGACAGCAATTTTTCCCTGGGTGCCGCCGGAGAACGTCTGGCTCATGCCGCCGGAAGCGCCGGTGCCGATGAAGGTGCCTTCGTTGATTTCGGCAGTGGTATCATAATCCAGGGTGGCTGTATCCCCGTGGGTGGGGCCGCAGACGGTCACAGAGCCGCCGTCCATCCGGAAGGAGCCGTTGGCATCGATGCCGTCGCCGGAAGCGGTAACGGAGAGTGTGCCGCCGATGATGGTGATGCTGCCGTTGCCGGTGCTCATGCCGCCAAAACCCCGCCCGCCGAACCGATCACCCTTTCCGAAACCGCCGCCGAAACCGCTCTGATCCGTGCCCCCGGCAGCGTTCAGGCCGTCATCATCTGCGTTCAGGGTGATATCACCGCCGCGGATGACAAGATGCAGCGCTTCCAGCCCCTCATAGCTTTTTTCGATGGTGATCGTGCCGCTGTTTATGGTGAGGGTTTCTTCGGCATGGATGCCGTCATCACCGCTTACAAGGACGTAGGTACCGCCGTTCATTTCGATGGAACCATTGCTGTGAAGGGCGTCATCTGCACTGTCAATGTGGAAGGAGCCGCCGGAAAGCAGCAGGGATTTTCCGGCTTTCAGGCCCTTCTGGCTGGCGGATACTGCTGCATCCGATGCCGTATCGGACGGATTCATGTTATCAAAGCCGCCGGAAAAGCCGGGCATTCCACCATCTTTCGGGGGCGTGTTTCTCTCCGGCGGAGTCTGGCTGCCCTGCCGGTTGTTCCAGTCTGACGGAGCGCCCCGGCTGCCAAAGGGATTGCCTTGACCAAAGCCGCCCCGTCCCCATTCATTTTGCCGGGGTTCAGCTTGTTCGCTGCCGCCGCCGCAAAGCAGAGTGAAAGAACCGCCGGTGATTTCCAGCGCACCGGAGGCACTGACGCCGTCCTGCGTGGCAGTGATATCGAAAATACCGTCCTCGATATAGAGGAAGCCCAGGGTTTCGTCTTCGTCGTGCTCTGCATGAAAGCCGTCTTTGCCGGCCGTGATGTGGAAATTGCCGCCGCTGATCACGATATTGTCTTTACCGGCAAAGCCGTGGCCGGCCGTTTCCACAAGGTAGGTACCGCCGGTGACGGTCATTTCATCCTTGGACACGGCACCGTGGCCGCCGGGAGACAGGAGGGTCAGCGTTCCTTCGCCATTCAGGGTGATGTCATCCTTGGAAAAGAGGACGGCATCCACGTTGTTTTCATCCGTTTGAATAAATGATGCGCCGGAAGAGAGGGTGTTTTCCGTACCGGCGACGGTGGTGATGAACACTTTATCCGCCTGCAGGATGTACAGGGCAGCGTGGCTTTCCGAATGGACGGATACTTGGTTCAATACCAATTGCACTTTTTCGTCCTTGGGCACGTTTACGGTGATTTTCCCGTTTTCGATGCTGCCGGAAAGCAGATACACGCCGCCTTCTGTAATTTGCAGGCTCTCATTTTTCAGAGAGATTTCCGTGTAGTCCCGTTCCATCCAGTCGTTTTTTTCATCCCGGGCGGAGAAAAGCTCCTCCCGGTTCATGGGGGAAAGGGCTGTTTCTTCTGCGGAAACGGTACAGAAAACACAACCGGTCATGCACAGGATCAAAAACAGACAGGCGATACGATATTTGGTTTTCATAGAGCCTCCTATATTACAGTTCAGCAGTGGTTTCCTGCTGGGACATGCTGATTTCCAGATTGCCGTTGCGGCAGCGCAGTTCGTCAATGAACTGCTTTTCGCTGATGTTTGCCTTGAGAGTGATGTGATAGGTGAGGCGGAAGAGGCTGCCCATATTGGTGGTTTTCACCCGGATGAGAGAATGTTCCCGGGTGTAGGTTTTGAACAGATCGTCAAAAATGCCGGAATAATCCAGATCTTCCGGAATGGTGATGGTGAGGGTTTTGTACAGCAGGCTCTTTTTGCCGCTGGCAAGGGGCAGCTGATTGCAAAGGAGGAACACCAGCCCCAGCACCAGTGTATACAGCACCGCGAAGGCCAGATGCCCCGTGCCGCAGATAAGGCCGGCGCCCATGGCCAGGAAAAGCATGGTGATTTCCTTGGCGGTGCCGGGCACACTGCGGAAGCGCACCAGGCTGAACGCACCGGCTACAGCCACGCCCGTGCCCACATTGCCGTTGACCATCATGATCACGGCGCATACCACGGCGGGCAGGATCAGCAGCGTGATGGCAAAGGATTTGGTGTACCGGCTGCGGAACATGTGGCACAGGGAAAAGAGCAGGCCGCATGCCAGCGCAGTTCCCAGACAACGGAGAAAATCTGTGGCGGAATCAAACAGGCCTTTGGACAGATCAGCGAACATGGAACATTTCCTCCTTAATTTCGGGAAAAATCATTTGTGTATAAGCGGTGCCATACTTGGAAAAGGATGTTTTGTAGATCTTGGCTTCGGTCAGCGCATGGGCCATCCAAAGGGGCATGCTGCCGGCGCATTTGAGCTCCATCAGCGTCAGGTGATCCGGTAGCAGCAGGGTGCCTTCGCTGTGGTCGCTGTCCAGGGTCAGGTTGGTCTGCCGGGCACGGATCTTGGTATCGAAGGTGACCCGGAAAGAGGAACCTTCTTTATCGTAATAGGCCAGGCGATGGTAGGAAAGGTATACGCTGGGATGCAGCCCGGGGTAGAAATTGCGGAAGTAGTGGATCTCTCTTGCAATCTGGCTGTCTTCCGGGGCCGGGCCGCCCTCCATCCAGGCTTTCACCACGTCTTCCTTCATCTGCAAACGGCGTTTGTACACCACATGCTTGTATTTCTTTTTCAGCTCGATGTACACCGGTACCCCTTCCGTAGCCCGGAAATAGGAGCGGATGCGCAGCTTTTCCTTATACACAGGCTTCTGGATGGAATGGCGGATGAGCCGGTAATCGTCCGTATCGTAATAGAGGTTGCGGATGATGCTGTCGCCGTATTTGTCCAATTGCATATGAGGCTCCATGGCGCGCAGCACATGCTCTTTCTGCTCCGGCGTTAACAGGTATTTCAGTTCATAGCGCTTGAACACTGCCTGATAGGCCATCGTCCGCTCCTCCTTTCTCCTTGTGTACGATGCCATTGTATCACGAAAACGTGTCTTTCTCAAGGACAATCCGTAAAGGAATTGTGAACGAAAGTGTAAAAGAAGGGGAAATGGCCCATGTTCCGGCCGTTGTACGGAACACAGACAAAAAAAGAGAAGCATTTTCATGCTTCTCCGGAATGATTGACTTTATCAGATGCGCTTGACGATCTTGCCGGGGGCTTTGAAGATGCAGTCTTCCGGCACGGTGCCCCGCACGCAGGAGGTGGGGTACACGCTGGCGCGGCGGCCCAGCATGGTGCCGGGGTTCAGCACGCTGTTGCAGCCCACTTCCACATAGTCGCCCAGCATGGCGCCGAACTTTTTGCGGCCGGTTTCCATTTTTTCTTCGCCGCAGCGCACGGTGACCAGGGTCTTATCGCTCTTTACGTTGGAGGTGATGGAGCCGGCGCCCATGTGGCTCTTGTAGCCCAGAATGGAATCACCCACGTAATTGTAATGGGGCACCTGCACATTATCGGAAATGATGCAGTTTTTCAGCTCCGTGGAATTGCCGATGACGCAATTATCGCCGATCAGGGCGCTGCCGCGGATGAAAGCGCCGGGGCGCACTTCGGTTTTGTGGCCGATGATGCAGGGGCCGGCGATGTAGTTGTTGGGGAAGATCACCGCATCCTTGGCGATCCACACATTTTCGGAGGGATGATCGTACTCATCGGGGGACAGGGTATTGCCCAGCTCCACAATGAAATTCTTGATGCCGTCCAGCGCTTCCCAGGGATAAACGGTCTTTTCCAGCAGGGGAGCAGCCTGGGTGTGGGTCAGGTCGAATAAATCAACGGTTTTCAGCATGGGAAAAACCTCACTTTGTCAGTTTTTCGGCAATCAGGGCGTTTACAATG
Source organism: Clostridia bacterium (assembly GCA_017434775.1). Classification (GTDB taxonomy): domain Bacteria; phylum Bacillota; class Clostridia; order Christensenellales; family Aristaeellaceae; genus RUG563. The sequence continues at coordinate 9,453 of JAFSGG010000120.1, read as the reverse complement.
TGATCCACGCACTGATTGCACAGTTCCTGCTTGCTGCATTCGGCCATTACGCGGATGACGGGTTCGGTGCCGCTCTTGCGCAGCAGAATGCGGCCGTCGCCTGCCAGCATTTCTTCGGCTTCTACTTTGGCCTGCTGCACTTTTTCGTTGTTCAGGGCCAGTTCCTTATCCACCACGCGCACATTCTTCAGCACCTGGGGATAGAAAGTGAGGGGCTCTGCCAGCTGGGACAGGGTCTTTTTCTGATCCAGCATGGCCTGCATCACCTTGATGGCGGTGAGCATACCGTCGCCGGTGGTGGCGTACTTGGAGAAGATGATGTGGCCGCTGTTTTCGCCGCCGATGGAATAGCCGCCTTCCCGCATGGCTTCGTATACAAAACGATCGCCTACAGCCGTCTGCAGCAGGTTGATATCCAGCTTTTCCAGGGCTTTGCCCAGGCCGAAATTGCTCATGACCGTGGCAACCACGGTGTTGTTCAGCAGCTTATCCCGCTTTTTCAGGTAAGCACCGTAGAGGTAAAGGATGGCGTCACCGTCCACCAGATTGCCGTTTTCATCCACGGCCAGGCAGCGGTCCGCATCGCCGTCAAAGGCAAAGCCCACGTCCAGGCCCTTTTCCTTGACGAATTTCTGAAGCACATCAATATGGGTGGAACCGGCGTTCACGTTCACGTTGGTGCCGTTGGGTTCGTTATTGATCACATAGGTCTGGGCACCCAGGGCGTCAAAGACGGACTTGGCAATCATCCAGGTGCTGCCGTTGGCGCAGTCCAGGCCCACCTTAATGCCTTTATAGGAGTGAGTGGCCAGGGAAATGAGGTAGCCGATGTAGCGGTTGCGGCCGGAGGCATAGTCCACCGTCTTGCCGATCTGATCGCCGGTGGCATAGGGCGGTTCGGGCAGCAGGCCGTCAATATACTGCTCCACGATGTCGGTCACGTCATCAGGCATTTTTTCGCCCTTGCCGTTGATCAGCTTGATGCCGTTATCCTGATAAGGATTATGGCTGGCGGTGATCATAATGCCGCAGTCAAATTCATCCGTCCGGGCAATATAGGCAACGGACGGGGTGGTGGTTACGTGCAGCAGATACACGTCCGCGCCGCTGGCCATGAGACCGGCGCTCAGGGCGTATTCAAACATATAGCTGGACAGGCGGGTATCCTTGCCGATTACAACTTTCGCCTTGTGATTCTGACCATAATAATACCCGATATAGCGGCCCACTTTAAACGCATGATCCACCGTCAGGTTCACATTGGCTTCACCCCGGAAACCGTCAGTTTCAAAATATTTACCCATTCTATATTCCTCCGGACTGATTATTTCTCATAAAACCTGATATATTGTACCATAAAAAGGGGGAAAACACAATCTTTTCTTTTCTGAAGAAAAGCCTTCCGCCTTGTGCTGGCAGAAGGCTTTGGTGATTACAGCAGAGAAGCGGCGTCCTTATCCACCAGGAAGATGGCGTTCTTGTGGCCACGCAGGATGGAAGCCTGCACCTGGGGATCCATATCGCCCTTCACGGCATCCCGGACAGCCTGTGCCTTGGCTTTGCCGGTGGCAATCAGCACCACACATTTGGCGTTCATGATGCCGCCAATGCCAAGGGAAATGGCATGGGTGGGCACTTCTTCCCGGGAGTTGAAGAAGCGTTGGTTGGCGTCGATGGTGCTGTCGGTGAGCTTGACAATCTGGGTGCCGTACACGAAGTGCTTGTTGGGCTCGTTGAAGGCGATATGGCCATTGTTACCGATGCCAAGCAGCTGCAGGTCAATGCCGCCGGCATTTTCGATGGCAGCATCGTAACGCTTGCATTCCGCCTGCAGGTCAGCGGCGTTGCCATTGGGCACATGGTGTTCCTTCATGTTGATGAAATCGAACAGGTTCTTGTTCATGAAATCATGATAGGAGCAGATATGATCTTCGGGAATGCCGCAATATTCATCCAGGTTGTAGCTGATGCACTGGGAGAAATCCAGCACGCCTTCGTTGTACCATTTGATCAGCTGCTGATAGCAGCCGATGGGGGAAGAACCGGTGGCCAGGCCCAGCACACTGTCGGGCTTTTTCGTCACCTGAGCGGCAATCAACATAGCAGTGGCTACGCCAACCTGCTGAGCATTTTCATAAACACGTACTTCCATGGAAAGATACCTCGCTTTCAGTCTGGTTTTGAAAACCTTGTTCATTATATCATGGAGAAAGATGGGGCACAAGGATAATATTGCAAAAAAATGACGGAAACAATCATGAACGTGCAATCTTGTGCAATAGATAACGAAAATTATGCAAGAATGATATCATTTCCTACTTTTTTCAGCTTTCGCAGGCTGTCGGTGCTGATGCCGTCATCGGTGATCAGGCAATCGGCATCCTTCAGATAGCAGATGCGCACCAGCGCCGCATGGCCGATTTTTCCGTGGTCGGCAACAATCACCTTTTGGGTGGCGGAGTGCAGCATGGCTCGTTTGATGCCCATTTCATCGAAATTGGCAATGCATACATTGCCCATCCAGTCCACGCCGTCCACGCCGATGAAGGCAATATCCGCATGGACAGCCCCCACAAATTCTTCTGCTGCGGCCCCCACCAATTCCTGAGAAGCGCCCCGCCGCATGCCGCCGGTGACCATCAGGGTGCAGGTGGGCTTTAATTGCAGCTGGGAGGCCGTAAACAGGTCGTTGGTGATGATGGTCAGCCGTTCCAGATGGCTGATGGCTTTGGCAATGGCAAAGGCGGTGGTGCCGGCATCGATGAAAACGGTGTCGCCGTTTTTTACCATTTGAGCAGCGCGGATGGCAATGCGCTCCTTTTCCGGCTGCTGCTGGTTCATCCGTTCCTGATAGAGGGTCTCGTAAGCTGTGCTCTTTTCTGCACGCATGGCACCGCCGTGGGTGCGGATGATGGCTCCCTGCCGGGAAAGTTCGTCCAGGTCGCGCCGGGCGGTGGCTTCGGATATGTGAAAGAACAGGGCCAGTTCCTGCAGGTGTACGGAACGGTTCTGGTTGATGTATTCCAGCATCCGCCGCTGCCGCTCCACCGGCGTATAGGGGGTTTCGCTCACATCCTTCCCTCCAAACTTGCAAATAATTACATTTTCATGCAATTACTCTATCATAGTATGCTCATTTTGTAAAGAAATATGCAAGATTAAAAAAATAATGCGCGCAAAACGGAGCGCGCAGGGCATGCGGAAATTCAATAGTATTTGGCTGACGAAATGAACGGAATGACAAATGACAGGGGGAACCATGGACCGTCCGCTAACGGAGGAACAGAGCAGGGGGCGCAAACCTTCAAGAACGGTTCTTCACTTGCGTTTTAAGAAGCGCATTTTCCCGGGGCAGGGATTATCGGGGTTACCGGTGGGGCCCCAGCTGCAGCCGCCTTTGCAATGCAGGCAGGTACCGGTATCCCGGCCGGCCAGAGCATCGCTGGCGAAATTGTAGTTCACCAGATGGCCTCTTCCCACATCAATGCCATCGATCTGGGTGAGTTCCAGGGCGCCTTTGGCCATTTCGCCGCTGGTGATCCTATCCACGCAGAAGATGGGCATATCCGGCAGCATTTCCTTGATTTTCATGGCAGCATAGAAAGAGGGACGGTAAGGAAAATCGGCCGGGCAGCCGGATACATCACTGTCGATGCCGTAGGAAATATCCAGGAAATCCACATAAGGGGCCAGGGCTTTGGCATGGCGGAAGCCGTCTTCCATGGTGGGTTCAAAGGCGGCCAGCCGGATGCCCACGCAGAAATCGGGGCCGCAGGCAATGCGGATGGATTCCAGAATTTCCTTTACAAAAAGGGTATCATCCTCGCCGTATTCATCGGTGCGATGATTGATGCGGCTGCTCATAAACTGGCTGAGCAGGTAGCCATGGCAGCCGTGCAGCTCCACACCGTCCAGCCCGGCGGCTTTGCAGCGCAGGGCGGTTTTCACAAAGGCGTTACGGATATAGACGATTCGGTCCAATGACATTTCCTTGCCGGGCGTATGATGGGCATGGGCAGGGGTATAATCGCTGGGGCAATCCGCCACGTCATCCATGCCGTTGATACCGGCGTGATGAATCTGTGCCAGGAAAGGCACGCCGTATTCATGACAGGCATCGGCGAGTTTTTTCCAACCGTCGATCTGCTCGTCTTCCCACAGCCCCAGCTGGGTGTTGTGCAGCCGGCCGCGCTTGGTGATGCACACGGCTTCGGAGAAAATGACCCCTGCGCCGCCCTGGGCCAGGGCACGGTAATGGGCCAGGTGCCGGTCGGTGACCCTGCCGGAATCGTCCGTCCAGTCAAAGCACACCATGGCCGGCACGGCAATACGGTTTTTCACCGTGACCGGACCCATCTGGAAGCTGTCAGACAGCTGTTTCATAAAGAACACTCCTTACAGCAGAATGATTTCCGCTTCGTTAACGGCCTTTTCGATGAGGGCTTCCTGATCCAGCTTTTCTTCGCCTTCCAGAATCTTCTGCATCTTCGGCTTGGTGGCCGGGTGCTTGGGGGTGAAGACGGTGCAGCAGTCCTCATAAGGCAGGGAGGAGGTTTCGTAGGTGCCGATCTTCTTGGCGTAGTCGATGATGTCGGCCTTGTCAAAGCCGATGAGGGGCCGGAAGACGGGCATCTGTACCACTTCGTTTGTGGTCTGCAAAGCTTCCATGGTCTGGCTGGCTACCTGACCGATGGATTCGCCGGTGATGAGGGCCAGAGCGCCTTCTTTTTCAGCAATCTTTTCGGCAATGCGCATCATATACCGGCGCATGATGAGGGTGGTGTAATCTTCGGGGCACTTTTCGTGGATTTCCATCTGAATTTCGGTGAAGGGCACCACATAGGTCTTCATGCCGCAGCAGTACTGGCTCAGGATCCGGCCCAGATCCAGTACTTTTTCTTTGGCCTGTTCGCTGGTGTAGGGGAAGGAATGATAATGAACGGAAATCAGCTGCACGCCGCGCTTGGCAATCATGTAGCCGGCCACGGGGCTGTCAATGCCGCCGGAAAGCAGCAGGGCTGCCTTGCCGCCGGTGCCCACGGGCATGCCGCCCACGGCCATATATACCTGGCAGTAGAGGTAAGCCTTATCCCGGATTTCCACGGAAAGGATGTGCTCGGGCTTGTGCACGTCCACGGAGAGATGGTCTTCATTCCTCTCCAGCACATATTCGCCGATTTTGCGGTTGATCATGGGGGAATCCATGAAATAGCGCTTGTCGGAGCGGCGGGCTTCCACCTTGAAGGTGCCGTTCACATTCCGCATCATCTTTTCTGCTTCCACACAGATGGCCTCAAAATCGTCTTTTTCCATTTCAATGGCGGGGCACACGGAATGCACACCGAAGACTTTGCGCACCCGTTCCATGCAAGCGTCCGCATCCGTCATATCACTGACGAAAATCCGGGCGTCATGGAGCCATACATTGGCCTTGAATTCCTTGGTGGCCTGTTTGACGCGCTTCACCAGCGCTTTCATAAAATAGGGGCGGTTGAGGCCCTTGAGATAAATTTCGCCGTAGCGGACCATCAGTAACTGACGCATGATCAAAACCTCTCTTTATCTTCTCTGGAACCGGGAAAGCAGCGCATAGTTTTTCTGCACGGCTTCCAGCACGGTGTTCATTTCTTCCATGGTATTATCCGGGCAGAAGGAAAACCGCAGGGCGCTTTCTGCCAATGCCTGTTCCACATGCATGGCTTTCAGCACGGCGCTTACCTTTTGCTTGTGGGAAGAGCAGGCACTGCCGATGCCCACATAGATTTTCATCCCTTCCAGGGCATGGAGCATGGTTTCTGAGCGCACCGGGGGCAGGGAAATGTTCAGGATGTGGGGCGCGGCGCTTGCACTGTCCGGCCGGGGGCCGTTTACCCGGGCACCGGGAATCAGCTTTTGCAAGCCTTCATACAGGTGCATTTTCACCTGCTGCATCGAATGTTCTTTGGGGAACGTTTCAATGGCTGCCAACAGCCCCGCAATGCCCACGGTGTTTTCCGTACCGGAGCGGATCATGCTTTCCTGTCCGCCGCCAACCTGCCGGGGATTCACCTGCATGCCCGGGCTCATCACCAGCGCGCCGATACCCTTGGGGGCATGGATTTTGTGGCCGGAAAGGGCGTAGCTGTCTGCCCCCATGGCTTTCATATCGAAAGGTACCCGCAGGTAGCCCTGCACCCCGTCCACATGGAAGTGGGCCTGGGGGCACAGCCGCTTTTTCAGCTGGCCGATTTCCTCCAGCGGCTGAATGGCGCCGGTTTCGTTATTCACCTGCATCACGCAGATCAGGGCCACGCTTTCGTCCAGCAGATTTTCCAGAGCGGCCAGATCCACAAGGCCTTCCCGGGTGTAGGGAAGGACCACGGCTTCGGCGCCGTCTACCGCCTGGCAGGCTTCCTTTACCGCCGGGTGTTCGCCTGCGGAATAGAGAATGCGCTTGCCCCGGCATTTTTTCTGCTGGCCCAGGATGGCCAGATTATCCGCTTCCGTGCCGCCGGACAAAAACACCACCCGGCTGCCCTGGGGGGCGTGGACGGATTGCAGGATCTGCTCCCGGCATTTTTTCATCATTTTTTCCGGACCCATGGCCGGGGCATACAAAGCGGAAGGATTATAAAAATCCTCCCGCATGGCATGCAGCATCTGCTCCACCGCCGCTTCGCAGGGCCGGGTGGTGGCGCTGTTGTCAAGATAAATGGACATTATGATGAATGACCTTCCCTCAGTTATTCTGCCAGACGCCTGGATTGATGTACTTCTTGATCAGCCCCACCATTTCTTCGGAGGGTTCGATGATGATGATGCGTTTCTGATCTTCCTTCTTGAAGAAGAAGTAGAAAAGATTGGCTTCCCGGTTAAGGAACCAGTTGGTGCGCTTCACATCGGGCATATTGATGTAGCGCTGGAAGGAACCGCTGCTGACCAGGCCGCAGGCTTCCACATTGCGCACATTCATGGTGCCAAGGGGCTTGCGCTTTTTATTGTTATACACCTGGGCAAAATCCATCTGGCCGTTGGTGAAGGTGTATTCGTATTCCATTTTGATTTTATCTTTGTTGAGGAAGGTGAGCAGGGCAATGCCGCCGGATACCACCATGATGATCACGCTGAACCAGTCCACAGCCATCTGGCCCTGTTCGTTCATACCCACAATGCCGTACATGGACGATACAGCCAGAATGAACAGCATCACCCACACAATGTTGGCAAAAATATAAGTCAGGTTATCCAGAAAGCTCTTTTGCTTGCTGACACATTCTTCACGAAAATTATCCATCATAGGGGTTCGTCCTCCTTTGAGATTTGCGATTTGCTTGGGGGAAATGTATTTACTGCACCCTGTGCAGGGTGTTTTCAGCCAATGTTTGCAGGAAAAGTGCCTTTTCGCCCAAGGGGTTCAGGGCAGCAACGGCCAGGTCAATGCAGGCTGCGGCATCCTGCCGGGCTTTTTCTGTGCCCACGCAGGCGGGCCAGGTGAGCTTTCCTTCGGCTACGTCCTTGCCCAGGGTTTTGCCCATGAGGGCGGCATCCCCTTCCAGATCCAGCAGGTCGTCCACAATCTGGAACGCAAGGCCCAGCTGGCGGCCGTAGGTTTCTGCCATTTCCATGCCGGCTTCATCCGCACCGGCCAGGGCAAAGCCGGCCAGCACGGGGGCGGTGATCAGGGCGGCGGTTTTGCCCAGGTGAATCTGCCGTACCAGTGTTTCATCCGACGCTTTGCCTTCGTTTGTTACGTCCAGCACCTGGCCGCCCAGCATACCGCCCACACCGGCCGCTTTGGCCAGAATGCCCAGAACCCGGAAAGCGGCGGGATGCTGCTGGGAAGACAAGTGTTCAAATGCGTAGGACAAAAGCCCGTCCCCGGCCAGGATGGCCATGGCTTCGCCGTACACCACATGGTTGGTGGGCTTGCCCCGGCGCAGGGTATCGTTATCCATGCTGGGCAGATCGTCATGAATGAGGGAATAGGCGTGGATCATTTCCACGGCGCAGGCAAAGGGCAAGGCGTCTTCTGCTTTGCCGCCAGCCGCTTCGCAGGCTGCCAGGGCCAGACAACCCCGCAGCCGTTTGCCGCCGGAGAGCAGGCTGTAGCGCATGGCTTCTTTCAAAATCTCCGGTGCGCCCGGAAAGGACAGGGCATTCAGCCCTTCTTCCACCATGGTTTTATATCGGTTCAGCTGTGCTTCAAAATTCATGGCGCATCCTCCATGGGCAGAAGTTCGCTGCCGGAGAGCTCCAGCATCCGCTTTTCCGCATCGGACAGGGAGGCATTCAGCTCCCGGGACAGGCGGATGCCTTCTTCATAGCACTTCAGGGTGTCTTCCAGGGGCAAATTGCCGTTTTCCATTTTCTGCACCATTTCTTCCAGTGCCAGCAGTTTTTCTTCAAAGGTTTGCTGTCTCTTCGCCAAAGGGATCCTCCTTCCGGACGTTTTCCAGCCGCACGTCCATGCGCCCGTCCTGCAAAAGCAGGGTCATTTTTTCTGTTGCCTGGGATACGCAGGTGATGGGGGTGTGGCCGTTCATCACCAGGGCATAGCCTCTTTTCAGTGCCTGACGGGGGCCCAGGGCATCCAGCTTTTCCGTCAGCCGCAGCACATGGGCGTTCAGCTGCAGCCGTTTCTTTTCTGCCGCGGCATGGAGCCGTGCGGTCAGCACGTCGGAAAAAGCCCGGGCTTTTTTCAGCTGCACGGCCGGATGTTCCCGGGTGAGCCGGTTTTCCATGAGGGAAAGCCTTGCTTTTTGCCGCAGGATGCTGTTCATTCCGGCCCGCAGCAGAGCGGTTTTATATTTTTCAATGGTCTGTACCACCGCCCGGTATTCCGGCACGCATTTTTCAGCAGCTTCGGTGGGGGTGGCGGCCCGCTCATCGGCAGCCAGATCACTGAGGGTTACGTCCACTTCGTGGCCCACGGCGGATACAATGGGAACAGGACAGGCGGCAATGGCCCGTACCACAATTTCTTCATTGAATGCCCACAGATCTTCCATGCTGCCGCCGCCGCGGCCTACGATGATTACGTCCACCCCGGGCACCCGGGCCATTTCCTCAATGCCCTTTGCAATATCCGGTGCGGCGTTTTCCCCCTGCACCAGGCAGGGCCGCAGTACCAGTTGCATGCCGGGGTAGCGCCGTCTTGTGACGGTGGCAATATCGTGGATCACCGCGCCGGAGCGGCTGGTGACCACACCGATCATCCGGGGCAGGAAGGGCAGGGGCTTTTTGCGGCTCACGTCAAAGAGCCCTTCCTTTAACAGCTTGGCTTTCAGCGCTTCGTATTTTAAGTACAGTTCGCCCATGCCGTCCAGGGTGATGGTGTCGGCGTAGAACTGATAGCTGCCGCTGGCGGTATACAGCCCCACGGCGCCGGTGAGCACCACCTTCATGCCGTTTTCCACCGGGAAGGAAATGAGCATGTTTTTCTGCCGGAAGCAGACGCACTGGATGCGGCTCATT
>JAFSGG010000119.1 GCA_017434775.1 Clostridia bacterium | reverse complement strand
GGATTCTTCATTTAGTTGAGCTATACGCACACCATTCTCATCTGCTGGGATATGCTTTGCAACAATATCCATGGCAACTTTGCTGAGAAAAAGGTTTGTTCCTATTCCAGCTGTAGCCGTAATACCGGTGGTTTCCAACACGTCGAGAATAATTTTCATAGCAAGATCATGAGGCGAAAGATTATATGTAGCGAGATAATTGGTAACATCCATGAATACTTCATCAATGGAATAAACAACGATATCTTCCGGTGCAATGTATTTCATATACACCTGATATATCTGAGTAGAATATTCCATATAGTATGCCATTCGGGGAGGGGCAATTATGAAATCAATAGCTAATTTTGGATTTTGTTGCAATTCGGAAAACAAGTAGGAAGACCCATCCAGCTTGTGATCGGGTAAAAGTTGACTGCGCTCATAGTTGGCTTGTTTAACCTTTTGACGAACCTCAAAAAGGCGTCCGCGTCCTGAGATTCCATGCCTTTTGAGAGAAGGTGTAACAGCAAGACAAATCGTTTTGTCGGTACGGCTTTCATCAGCGACAACCAGATTGGTGTTGAGTGGATCCAGACCGCGTTCTCTGCATTCTACGGAGGCATAAAAGGATTTCAGATCTATAGCAATGTAGGTTCTATCTATCAAAGCGATCTGCTCCTTTCTCTACCTAAACTATATTAAGTGTATCAAAACACCTTTTGTTTCGCAAGAGAAGATACAGAGAAATTTTATAACTTGGGTTGAACTGGATTATTTGTTCTAAATAGAAGATAATCTGTGGAGGTTTCAAGTATATCAGCTATTTGGCAGAGCATATTGATGCTCATTCGCCTTTTTTCATTTTCGTAAAGGCAATACATGGTGTTACTTATGCCTAAGAGGTGGCCCATATCTATTTGAGTTAGCTTTCGGATTTTCCGTATTTCCTTGATTCTGACAGAGTAGGAGTTCATAATCTCACTTCCTTTCATGACCGAGCGATAGTTTCATTATGCCCGATCTACATCTGCTAAGCGAAAACTTTGCGACTGGTGCTATAAGAATACAGAAGAACAAACACTTCAGTGAAATGTAATAATGTATTAATATTGTTTTTTGGTTATTGTAGTGTAATATCAAGAATATTTTCCGCTACTCAAGCATAGTATGTGCCTGTAAGTATTACAAAAGCTTGTGATTTGCAAATGTATTCTTGAAGGAATCCCAATTGTGCACTTGCCGTAATATTTATAAATCAAAACGGCTGGTGATAATTGTGAGTCTAAAGAGTTTCTATCAACATAAACAAAGAATTTTCCCAATTTCAAAAAGTATCAAACAAAGAGGAGCGCATCCGATTGCAGGTGTGCTCCTCTTTTATTCTCATCGACAAAATTGGAATAAATGCGACAGTAGGCATGTTGAATTACGCTGCAGATCACCTGCTGATTTTTCTTCTTAATTCAGAAGAAGGGAGAAAAACAGTGGTTAGAATTAATCTCAAGGAACACTACTTTTTCTGCGATCAGGATGAGTATGTGGATATTACAGAGGAGATCCACCAAGTCATCAAAGAAGATGAACGAAGAGAGAATGCTTATCGTTTCAAACAGCACTATCATCATGCTACATACACATTGAGTCGCGATGATGAGAATCATTACTCAAGGATTCAAGAGGGTCCTTTGCTTGAAGAAGAGGTTGAAGTCAGATACATCAATCAGAAGCTTCATGAAGCATTGAGCCTATTAACAAGCACACAGTTGCGAAGAGTTTATGCTCATTTTTATCGTGGTTTAACCTATGAAAAAATAGCAAAACAAGAGGGTGTTTGCAGTAGTGCTGTCAAGAAAAGTGTGAAGCAGGCTCTCAAGAAAATGAAAAAATTGTTAAAAGTGGAGTTGTGAGGGTGCCGAAATGCTTGATTTTCCTAATCCCTTATGGGGACATATGTTTCTCAAGTATTTTGACAAAAGCATACCCAGATATATCAGGTACTAAACCATGCGGTGTAGCGACATATGGAACGGCGCCATAATGCAATTGTGCGGAGCGATCAACGTATTCCATAGACCTCTCTGTTGCAGGGGAGGCGCGAAGAAGCCGCATGGGGATAATGATACTTCTACTACGGCCCTCCACTGACTAGCGAGGGAGTTCCTGTTGTGTGCGTGACCTTGGGAAGGAGCGACATAAATGGGGCTATGTTGCGAATAAGCTGTTTGCAGCCTGGTATACTGGAAAGATTTACTGGAGGATAAAAATGGAAAAACTCATTGGAAGAAAAGATGCAGCACGGATTCTGGGCATTAGCCTGGCTACATTGGATGCTGCAAGAAATAATGGATTAATTGCTTTTGTTCAGTACGTTCCCAATGGCTGTGTGTACTTTACTGAAGCGGCTCTGCATGAATATGTTGCAAAATGCACTCATAGGCCAAGGATTACGAGAAGTATGGATACGTATCGCAATCAGAGAAAGCTGTGACAATGCGTCATCCTTGCTTGTGAAGTAAATCTTTGGTAAATAAGAGTCAACAGCTGTTAGATTTTTGTGGAGGTACTAGAGAAATGGCAAAGAAAAGGAATATCCCTGACTATAGTAAGTTTGTAAGTAAAGGGATTGAATATTACAGAACCAGAATTACCAATGCAGATGGGAAACGTGTTTCACTGTATGGAAAAACCAAAGAGGAACTGTTCCATAAAGTGCTGGAGGCTAAGAAAGAAATAGATGATGCAGTGTTTCGAAAGAAATCGCCCAAAGTTTCTGAATATTGTGAAAAGTGGCTGCAAATGCATTCAATAAATATTAGAACAACGACGCTTGATAACTATCGGGCAGCAGTCAGAAGATATATTGTTCCGCATATTGGTAATATGTATATGGCTTCTGTGACTTCAGATGATATCAAAATGACTCTGGCCAGTCTGAAAGGAAAATCAGCATCGGTTTACCACAATGTTCATATGCTGCTGAAGTGCATCTTTGAATCAGCTGAGGAAAGCAAAATCATCACTGCTTCGCCATGTAAGAAAGTTTCTGGCAAAGGCGGAAGACAGCAAGAGGATAGGGAACCATTAACAGATGATCAGGTAGAAAAACTCCTATCAGCAATCAAAGGCTTGCCACCATATGTCTTTGTAATGTTGGGACTATATGCTGGCCTTCGCCGTGAAGAAAGTTTGGCATTACAATGGGATTCTGTTTATCTTGATTGTTCAACTCCTTACATAACTGTGAGACGAGCGTGGCATCCAGAGCATAATCGGCCTGTCATTTTACCCGAATTGAAGACCAGTGCTGCTCATAGAGATATTCCGATACCTCAGAGATTGGTTGATTGTTTGAAGGAAGTAAAGGCAAAAACTAACTCAGATTATGTTGTCTCCAATAAAGATGGGGGGCCGTTGAGCTATACACAGTTTAAGGGCCTCTGGCAATATATCCTGAGAAGATCTATTGCTGAACATAAGTACTACAAGTATGTAAATGGTGAGCGGATTGTTAAAGTAGTGAAACCTTCTAAGGGGCAACATGCAACAAATAATGGACATGTTATCTATACGCTGGATTTTCATGTGACAACACATCAGCTTCGCCATACATATATTACAAATTTGATTCATGCATCTGTGGATCCAAAGACAGTCCAGTATTTGGCCGGCCACAAGAATAGCAAAATTACCATGGATATCTATGCAAAAGTAAAATACAACAGACCTGATATGACATATGCTGCTGTTTGTCAAGCATTTAGTAAGTCAGCATCATAAATATCAGTAAAGTGATGGAGGTACTTGTAGTATGGCAAAGAAGGATATTGTTCCTGAGTACCCGGAAGTGATTATAAGGGGAAAGACTTACAACAGAGCGTGTTTGGTAAATGCAGATGGAAAGAGTATTCAGCTTTACGCAATTAACAGAGATAAACTTCATAAAAAAGTGCAGGAAGCTGAAAAAAAGATCAAAGCAGAAGCCTTACTCAGAAAAAATCCGACTGTAGGAGAGTACAGTAGAAAATGGCTCTGTATGTACTCGATAGGCATTAGAGAAACAACGTTGTCTATTTACAGTCAATTGATCGAAAGATACATTATTCCATCGATTGGTAACCTTCATGTATCAGAAGTGACAGCGGATGACATTAAGGTTACACTATCGAGATTAACTGATAAATCCACCTCTACTTATGCATCTGTTCATATGCTACTGAAACTAATATTCGAATCTGCAGAAGAAAGTAATATCATTAGTAACAGTCCATTTGTCAGAATTCCTTCAAGGGGTGGGCAAAAACCTAAGGTGGTTGAATCCCTGACGGATGATCAAGTAGATCGGCTACTATGTGCAATCAAAGGATTACCGCCATATGTCTTTGTAATGCTTGGTCTATACGCTGGTCTTCGTCGTGAAGAGATCCTAGCTCTTCAGTGGGATTGCGTTCACTTAGGATCGAAGACCCCTTATATCAGTGTAAGGAGAGCGTGGCACACAGAGAATAACCGACCGGTTATCCTGTCGGAATTAAAGACAAATGCATCAAAGCGAGATATTCCGATTCCTAAGCAGCTAGTCATTTGTTTAGCAGAAGCCAAACGCATATCGAAATCTGAATATGTAGTTGCCAGCAGTGAAGGGAAGCCTTTATCGGAGTCACAATTCAGACGGCTTTGGCAATATATAAATACGAGATCGATTTTTGCACGGAAAATATATGTATACCGGAATGGCGAGAAAAAAGTTAAGACAATTGTTCCGGCAAAGGGACAATCGGATTTGCATAATAAGCATGTTTTGTATAGTATTGATTTTCGTGTTACACCACACCAATTAAGACACACATACATAACAAATCTGATTTTTGCTGGAGTTGATCCCAAAACTGTCCAATATCTTGCTGGACACAAAAACAGTAAAGTAACTATGGACATTTATGCAAAGGTTAAGTACCACAATCCACAGGATATCTATTACAGGATAAGGGAGGCATTTAGCGAAGCATCATCACTGTAGGAGAACGACCAATCTACAGGAAAAGACAGGATTCCCCGGGATAAAAAAAGGGCTAACCAAATTTGAAAAATGGCCGTTTTGCTAAGTGAGACCAACGTTTCATAATCCTGTAAGGGTGACCAGTACGGTCTCAAGGCTGCTCGTCGCGCTCCCCAGTTCAGCAAGCGCTGATCTATCAGTCAAATACCTCAAAAACCCAGAAACCACAACGGTTTCCGGGTTTTTTTGTACCCAAATCGCTTTGAAGGGTTTGTCCTGATTTGTCCCAATTTGATGACGTTTGTACTACATTTTATGGGTGAAATAATGGGTGAAAATCTATTTATGGGTGAAATAATGGGTGAAATAATGGGTGAAATTTTCGATAAACAGTATTGAATATATAGTGCATCAAGTATTCTATGGAGAGTTCATTCTCCATTTTTTAGACGAAATAATTGTAGGACAAAAAAGTAATTTTGATCAGTTTGTCATGATATTTCCTAAGGCAATGCTTTGTCAATGCGAATTTTTATCCATGCGGCTCCGGAGTCATATGCAAAAAGCGTTAATCCAAGATAGTTGGTTCCGTCAACATTATTTTCTATCAGGGCTTTATATACCTGATTTGTGCCGTTTTCATAAGTGATCGTTATATCGAAAAAATCACTATGATCGGATTGCGGATCTGTGTGCCATGAAAACTTCGTTTTGTCATCAATGATGGATGGATCAAAAGCTGCATCGGTTAGCCACGTTTCCTCGTAATCATCAATGAAACTATACGCATTTCCTGAACCATCGTTTGAGAAAACCAGAAGCTCGGGCGCAAGAACACCACCTGCATAAATCACCCATGATCCGATGAGTTGGTTATGGTATGAAATTTCATTATTCGTATCATTACTGCGAATCAAATCCTGCAATTTGCTGGCAATATGATCTGTATTACGATTGTCGGTGATTTCAAGGATGGAGATGCGAAACTGTTTGTACTCAATAGCCGCAGAGTTCACATATCGAAGTGATCCGCCGATGATAAGATGTTTTCGTTCTTGTCCATATTCGAGTTCATCGGTAAAAATGTCTCCAGTCTCTACAAGAATTGAGAGTGTGGTTTCTGAGGAATCATTTTCAATAAAATACTGTTTATGATAGGATGTTCCGTCTGAAAACGGTTCATATCCATGCGTGGTTAGTACATCGATGAAATTGGGGTTGTCTAATTCATCCTGTAGCAGAAGCAACGTTTGTGAATCAACTAAATCAACAAATTTTTTGTGGTAAATTGTGCTCGCAAAGGAAATAGCAACAATGAGACAGAGGGTAATGAGAATGACTTTTTTTCTTTTATTCAAGATAGTTCAACCTCCAATCTGCATTCTGATCAAGGTGCGTCATATGAATACCAAGTGTTCCTAAACCGTTATCTATAGATGAAAAGAAATGAATAACCGATTGGTTTTGCAGATTTATTCACTTGTAGTATACGCATATACTTGGTAACTGCTAATACTTGGTGTGCCAAATAAATATGGAGAATTTAAAATCCATTCTGATACATTATCTGCTATTGTTAAGCTAATCATCCACTTTTTGTTGAAATCATTATATCTGATGCTGATGTAGCATTCTTCAGCAATTACATTGTTACCTTCATCTGACAGAAAAATTGTCACAGGAAGAATTCTCATATTGGTCATGCCCCAAATATATATATATTGCTGGGGCGGAACCTCGTCAATTTCAAAGTGATCCAGTTGCATTTTTTCAGAATAGGAAGGGATCAGATCGTTTTGAATCATAATAGGTAAAACAGAATAGACTGCGTCAATGTCTTTCACATTTGGAAGATTCTCTTTTCTAGTAAAGAATGTACTAACTGTACTTGTATCCCTAATTCGTCCGGTTGGTGTGTCAATATCAAAGGAGAGAAAGAAATAAGGAGAACCATCAAAGTGAAACATAACACGCCAATACCTTACTACTTCTCCCAGATCTTCATTGATTGACAGAAGATAAAAGGCTGAAACTTCACAATTATCTAAAATGTCTCCATCACCAATCAAGGGCATGTAGTTTTCCTCAAGGTATTTCCAGGCAATGTCAACAGCTTCATCCTTTGATAAATCGTAATCCTGTGGTTCGTAGAAGTCCCAATAATTATTTGATATTTCTACATAACCTTCATATGGATCGGCATGACTAACAATTGGATATAAAACCAAAAGAAGTAGAAGCTGAGTTATTATTACCTTCTTCATAAATATGACCTCCAACCTTTAGTTTATGATGTAATTTCTTTTATCTATCAATTGAAATTCAAGATATTTGTAACGAGAGGCTGTTTGCAAAAGCCAATATGCGAGATGGCTACATGTATCAATTCCGGCAATCCCATCTTGAGCAATCCCAGCAATTCTTGGAAATTCTGTAACGGCTTCTTTTGTTGAATCATCATATATACCGTTAAAAGAACAGCAACCTCTTGCTGAGGATATCATAACATACCTGAGATTAGCTTGCAAAGACCAAATTCGTTCAAAAAAACACAAAAACAATGGACTTTTCAATCAATGTGACAATAGTGTATTACACTCAATTGGATGGGCACGAAAAGCAAATGTCAAATGTAAAAAGATTTCATTCATCACCCCAGATGAGCAAAATTTCAAATGTATCGGCATCGATTGCAATATTTATGCCGCCGCCAACGTAGCGGTTACCGTCCGGAAGGCAATGTGCGAAATAAACGATCCAAGTATCAGATGCAGAGAGATATTCCATCCGGAATGGCGTATAATATTCGATATCTGATCTATCAATGGATGTGACGGCAGCCTCTGCGACGTGAAGGATATCTTCTGCAGAGGGGTGTAGGATATCCGGATAAAATGCCCAGTCAGAATAATCCTCATAGACATCATCCCACGATTTTTCATATGTCACAATTTTCACTTCATCGGTTTTCATAATATGTATATTGGTTTCTGGCGAGGAAGCGTTTACATTGAAAACAGAGAACGTGTAACAAAGTGCAAGCAAAGAGAAAAAGAGAGGGATTCTCTTTAGCGCGTTGAGTAAGTTATTGTTTGGCTGGTTATTGAGTGTTTTTGCAGCTGTCAAAGCGACTTTTGCATGATCCGTCCTTCTTAAAATGTCCATACCATATTTCCTCCAAAATATTAATTTCATCCTGGGAAAGCTGAATAATTACAGGAGTAAATCCTCCTAAATTCATTGGATCTTCTGATGAATTGGCTTTATGCATCAGTATTTCATGACTTGGAATTGCAACATAAGCATTTCAAGTGTATTTGTTTGCAAAATCTATATCACCTTTAGAAAATCTACCAGCACTTGTAAAGTTTAAATCTGTCCAGAATTATTCAATAGCTAAATATTCAATGGGGAAGATTTTGGCGAAAGCTTTACTGAATTTTTCAATATTTCGATTATGGTTTCACCTAAAATGAAAAAGAAAGATGATAAACAATTATTCCTCTGAATTCACAATCTTTAAGGAATTTCCTTCCCGATACAAAGGATAAACTTTCATATCACTGGGATCGGAGTTTCGATAAATGCAAAGATAAAGGGGGTCCGGAATGGTGGCGCGATAGGGAGAAGCGTTAAGGTGTGTTTCGGTAAAAAGCTGTCCTTCCTGATCACAGAATGTAAAGGAATAATCCCTTGTCATGCTGGTATCAATATAGCGCGAGGAAGAAGAGAACTGATACATTTCACTGGGAGAAATCTGGATGGTCCAATGGTCCAGAACCAAATTTTCTTTTTCAAAAATATAGGTATCATCCAGCACGCACACATCGGTAAACCCAAGCACAGGGCATTCAACGGAGGCGGTGCCGGTTTCGATCCGGAAGTCTACGCCATCATAGTGTCCCACAAATGCATAGAAATCAATGTGGATGGTTTCGTTTGTATAGGCGTTTCCTTCTAATTCATAGAAGAAATCAGTGGATTTATAATAAGTGCGGTGATCATCGGAAAGGCCAAAAGCGCCGTTGTCATTGGGTTTATTCTGATTGACAACAGCCAGTACTTCAACAAAATAAGTATCCTGCTCATAATAGGACAATGGCACATAAAATGGGGCGTAAGGGTAGAGACAGTCCATGGGCCGGGCTTGTGCATTATCAGCGGTTGGCGTACAGGCGGCAACGAATTTCATTTTATAAGGGTCGGCAAAGATTTCCGTGATTTCAACGGATACACCGGCACATTCGATGGTAAGATCCGGATGATAGGCCAAGGATGGATAATCCGGATTCATGCCGATGGAAGGATGGGGAAAACCGGGCATGGGATCGATGTATTCCCCCAAAGCGCGCACATTGCAGTCTTGCAAATAAAGGACAAACGGATCTTCTTCTGTTGGAATGTATGTTTCATCTGCGGCGTTCTCCATGATGTTCCAAGTGTCGCAAAATTGCAGATAGCCGGCAGCATACTCTTCCGGCGTGGATAGAGCCATACAGTTTACTGCGATTTGAGAAAGAAGAAGGAGGAACAAAATTAATCTTTTCATTTTTTCGCACTTCCCGTTTTGTTTATTTATTACCATGGATGATATTCATATAGTCAGGAACAGCTTTATATTCTGAATCTTCTCCGTCATCATCTCCATAAGCAACACAGTTGTTTGAGCAATATGCAAAAATATTTTGATCTTTAATATTTAAATATCCAACGCGGGTGTCGGTGTTCAAAAACCTGCACAAGACTGGAGTGTAATACCGGCTGCGAAGATAATACAGTTCCATTTCTGCATCGTATACATAATTCCCAAGACTTAGTGCGTGGAATCTTGACGTATGACTTTACAAACTGCTCCTTTACCAGTTATCGTCCAATCATTCTTTTGCTTTTGCGGACTTCTTTTTAATTATAGGCAGCAATTCCGTATGGAAATCCAATTTGGTGAATTCCCAGGTGATACTGTTGCCGCTGCACATCAGGAGATGACAATAGAAATGATTTCTTTGCTTTTTTGAAAGTTCTATGGTCATGCCAAAGATCTGTTTATTATAACTGGCGCCTTTGACGACCAGATTATCATTCTCATCGCTTTCAACATGCAAGGGATACACGCCATGGAATACAATTGTATCCTGGTAAAACTCCGTATTTCCTTGTGGGCGTCTGTCATTCAGTGTCAGCGTCATGTCTCTGAAATCGCCTGAAATGTTGATGGAATCCAGGTAATAATCATGATACAGACCCTCTTCCTTATAATGATCAGCAAAGGTTTTTGGAAGCTTTTCCAAAACCTTGGGCAAATCAACTTTATGGTATTGGTTAAGCAATTCGCGCACGTACCCGCCCGAGTACCCTACATTAGGGATAAGCGTTCCAAAGGAGCGCGTATAAGCGTATTGATTCAGTGCCTTGCCGTAATTCATAAGATTCCCTCCTGAAAAGATTGTTAATTAGCGCAGCATATGCTATCAATTCAATTTCTGCTTATCGCAGTACAATAAGGGCTGATGGGAACTACCGCATGTAATAAGATAAGAGTTATGACTATAGCAATCAGGATGACAATATGTCTACATGACCTTCCTGTTATTCTGACCGTTCCTCATCAAGCGAACGTCCCCATTAAAGTGAACAAGAACGCTTCAAACAGTTCATTCCGTGACGTATAGTTTTTGCGTCACGAAATGTTTTCTTAAGTTGGTCTCGAATATTTTTTTACTAAATGATATTCATGACCCTCCCGTTCCATGAGAAAATAAACTTCTGGTTTGCGTGTTTCATCATTGACCAGACAAACATAAAACAGATCGGGAATTGCGTTGTCATCTTCTGAGGTTAACGGTATTCGATCCAGGTTCAAAGCGTAAACAATGCATTTGGTCTTCTGATCCGATGAAAGCGGAACATGGTTTTTCCACACATAGCGGCCCATGGGTGTGCTCCAGATGTAGATATCGGATATAAGAATATTCTGTTCTTCATCGGAGAGTTCGCCATGGAATGCCGCATAATCAGAGCAGGGGAGTAAGGTATAGTCATAGGTGTAGGTCGTCTCCTGCAATTCTATTTCACCGTTAAACACCCGATATACCTCGAGCATAAAGGTAAAGGTTGCCTTTTGTTCCGGAAAGATGGCAAGGGTAGGATAGCCGGCAATGAACGTGGAACAGAATTCTGTGTCAGTCAGTTGTCGGTAAGAACAAGCAGCCCAGGCATTGGCTTTGTTGCCTTCCACGCAAGCCCACACATCAATCCCTACATAATAGGTGGGTACCGGCGGATGCTTGTCCACTTTTTCTTCGATGGGATACTCATTTCTGTCGAACGGCGCGCATACAGCCCCTTCTTCTTTCAGTTCCCAGGATAAGGCGGTTATCCAAAATGCGTTATCGGCCATTATTTCTTCAAAGGTAATCTGCATGCCTTCAGCTTCCCAGACGATTTGGGGATAAGTGATACAATCGGCGAGATTGGGTGCTCCTTCATCTTCGGACTGATACCTGTACTGAATCAGGGAATCGTATTCCTTGGCGAAAGCCGGAAGGGCAGAGGCGAAACAGATCGTGATGATCAGCAGAAAACAAATAGATTTATTCAGATGAAAATACATGAAATCAACCTCCGGTTTTATTCATGGTAATATTTTATCCTTTTCTGGGCAACGGTGTCAACCTTTACCAGGAGATTGCGGTAAAAATTTACAAGCCGGTGATTGAAGGTATGAAAAACGGCGCTGCGATGAGCGCCGTTGGTTGATTGCAGTAGTTTATTTGCGCAGGTGCAGCACCCAGCACATATTGCGGTAGATAAATTCAAAAATGGGCCGGGGAACGATTTTGTGGAAGAAGATAAAGGCTTTCAGGCCAAAGCTGCGGCTATCCGGCAGGGGGGTGATGTCCTTCCAGGGTGTTTTGGGCGCAGTATCCCAGAAGGCTTGTTTCTGGGGATGGATGGATTTTTCTTCCCAGGGGCGGCCCAGAAGGCCGGTGGTGAAATGGACGATGGCCGGGCTTTCCAAAGCGGCGGTCAGCTCTTCCTGGGGATAGTATTCTTCCAGAAAATAAATCTTCCGGATGGTCTGGGCGGAGAAGGAATAGAGATTGGCCGTTACGTTAAAACGCATGGGCACAATTTTGCGCCGTTCTTTGCAGACCGCATTGATGGTGCCCTGATCGTGATGGGGCACATTGCCGCCGAATTTTTCAATGAGCTGCATGCCGGACAGACGAAAGAGGAGCCGTTTGAAGATTAGCTCCTCTTTTCTCTTATTCATCAGCGGCAGAGAGTGTGAGATGGCCGTCGTCTTCCTTTGAGGGGACCGTGCCGTCTTCAATCATAGCCAGCATGAAGGGAACGATGGCCGGATCAAACTGGGTGCCGGCGTTTTCCTTCAGTTCGGAAATGATCTTTTCTTTTGAAAGTGCGGCGCGATAGCAGCGATCACTGGACATGGTATCGTAACTGTCCGCCACGCCGATAATGCGGGCTACCAGCGGAATATCCGTTCCTTTTTTGCCGGCGCAGTATCCGTTGCCGTCATAGCGTTCATGGTGGTATCTGGCGCCGTCTGCAATGCCTTCCAGTGCCGTGAATCCTTCCAGCACATGGCCACCCACCTCCGGATGGGTTTTGACAATTTTCTTTTCTTCCGGCGTGAGGGGGCCTTGCTTGTTCAGGATATGATCCGGAATGCCGATTTTGCCGATATCATGGAGAAGGGCAATGTAATAGATGCGTTCCTGCTCGTCAGAAGACAGGTGCATGCGCCGGGCCAATTCACGGGCATATCGGGCCACGCGGGAGGAATGGCCTTTGGTATAGGGGTCCTTTGCGTCGATGACCATGGCGAAAGACTGGAGGGATTGGTGCACAATGGCCTGCAGTTCCCGCTGCCTTTCCTGAATGCGGCGCACATGGGCACGATGCCGTAATTGACTGATGGTGAAAATAATGAAAGTCAGAAGGGCAATGACAGCCAGCCCAAATAGTACCCAGAAAAGGGGCTGCTCTGTGATTTTCTTTTCAATATGGATGGGCAGCAGATATTCCCGGCCTTCATCCGGTGATTCCGGGTGATAGATGCGCAGATGGAAGATATAATCGCCGCCGGGCAGATTGGTATAGCTGATGCTGCCGTTTTTTTGATCGGTAACCAGCGTTTCACCGCTGCTGAACCCTGCCAGCTGATAGGACATAATGCTCTGATCCGTTTCAGCGTAGGAAAGGGAGGCAAAATCAATGGTGATGCGGTGGGTATCGCTGGGAAGCGTGAGGGATGTGGGGTGTTCATACACGGTATGATCCGCCTGAACAGCCTGGATCATACCGGCGGGCAAGGGCGTATCCACCCCTGCGAAGGCAAATACGGAAATGCCGCTGCGGGTGGCCATATAGAGCTTCTGATCGGCCGTCAGATGATGCCAGGTATTGGCGTTGAGGCTGCCGGTGAGGCCGTGCTGGAAACTGTAGAGTGTGGTTTCTGCTTTCTGGCCCTGCATCAGTCTGGCGGCATCCACTTCCAGTACGCCGCTGTTTTGCAGCAGATAAAGCTTATCATCCACCAGATACATATCAAAAATATTGCCGGCTGCTTTTTCAAAATGATCCAGCACCCGGAAGGAATGATCTTTCCAATGATAGAGATGGTTGCCGGCGCTGACAAACAGCCCACTCTGGCCATCCGGCAAAATTCGCAGTACAATACCGTTTTTCAGCCCTTCGTTGCTGCCATGGAGGGTAAGGGTATCACCGGTGAGGGAATACATACCTCCACCGTCGGTGCCGATATAGAGCGTTCCGGATTCATCCTCTGCAAAGCAAAGAACGGTGGTATTGAGGAGCCCGTCTTTTGAACCGAAATATTGGAGCACACGGCCGTCCCGGAGAAGATAGAACCCGTCAGACGTACCGGCAGCAATGGTACCGTCTTTCCTCTCCAGCAGGGTTCTGGTGAAGCACTCCCGCATGCCGATATCAGCATTGTATACGGTCATATGGCCGGTATCCGGCTGATAGCAGATTGTGCCAAGAGAAGAGTAAGTGGCAAGCCAGACGGCGCCGTTCCCGTCCGTGATGATATGACGGATCCGTGTGTTTTGCATCAGGGCTGTCAGTTCATTTTCAATAGGCTGCCAATTGCCGTCCAGGATGATCAGGCCGTTATCCATGCCCAGATAATAATGACCGTTGCTGCAGGAAATGGTATTGAAAGCAATGCCGTCCAGCGAAGCGTTCCGGTTGAGGGAGTGGAAACAACCGGGATTGAATTTGATCACACCGTAGCTGGAGGAGGCCAGCCAAAGATTGCCTTCATAATCCAGCATGGCATCGTTGAGATTGGCGGCGCCGGTTGTTTCGTCAAATGTGCGCAGATGCCCATCGGTATTTACCCAGGCAAAGCCCCTCTGGCCGCAAACAAACAGATCGCCATCCGGTGTGACAGACATGGCGTTATGCATGGTGGTATTGCCGGTTTCCAGAATATCGATACGCATCGGAGCAGCTTCCTGCTTGCCGGCAGAGAACGTGAGCTTTGCCACGGCATTCTGATATGTGCCCAGATAAATGGAACCGTCTTTGTCAGAGGAAACGCAATAAATTTGCTGGCCATCCGGAAAGATGGAGGCGGAAGAAATCAGCGCCACGCCTTTTTCCGAAACCACAGCGCATTGCCATCCATCCAGCGCACACCAGACGCGGCCGTTGGCATCGATGCCCAGAGAATAGATGATCTGACCGGAGAGCAAAGGGTCATTGACCGGCTGAAGCATGCCGTTTTCCACCCGGGCCAGGCCGGACGTGCAAGCGGCCCAGATGCGGCCTTGCTGATCTTCCGCTATATCGCGGACGGACAGGAAAACAGGATCGCCTTCTTCCGGAATGTGGGTAAAGCTGTCGTTTTCAAACAGGAAAAGACCGGCATCGTTGGTGCCGATCCAAAGCCGCCCCTGACTGTCTTCAAACAAAGAACGGACGGAAGAGGAGGGGAATTTGCCTTCCTGGCTGAAATTGCGGAAAGTGGTGCCGTCATAGCGCACAAGGCCGCCATAGCTGCCGATCCAGACGTAATGATCCTGCGTCTGGCAGATTGCGTTGGCTTCGCCGGTGGGTAAGCCGTTGCGTTCGTTATAAATCGTGGTTACATAGGGTGTTTCCTCGGTGTTTTCAGCCAGGGATATATGAGCAGGTATAAGGAATAAAAAAATCAACACAAGCGAAAGGATGGAATATCTTTTCATATTGATTGACTCCTCAGAACTCTTTTTAGATATTATAGCATAAAACATGAATAATTACAATCAGAATATGCGTGTAACCGGTTGAAAAAGGAAGAATTTTTCGTTGATTCAGGCAGAAAAAGACGAAAGGGATGCCATGAAAAACGCGGAAAAGAAAGCAGACACAGAATACAATTTATGCGTTGAACGGGCGTATGTGCATCAGAAAAGAGCAGAGTTGTCACCATTCAAAGAAATTTTGTCTGTCAAAAAGGGGGAGATCCATGTATAATAAAAATGACAAAATAACAGAAAAGGGTTTGTTGTGCATGGCGAATATTCAAACGATCAAATCGGTGCCTTATCATTATCGTCATCTGCCCATTGGCGGCGGCGGATATGTGACCGGTTTTTTCTTTCATCCCACGGATCGGAATGTGCTGTATTGCAGAACGGATATTGGCGGCATGTACCGGTTTCATTATGAAAAGCAGGCATGGGAAAGCTTAATTGATCCTGTGAGCATGGAAGATTTGAGAGAAACCTGCCCCATTTCCGCTGCGCTGGACAAAGAAAATGCGGATAAACTGTATATTGCCAGCGGTGCATGGAAGCGGGAGTCACATGGCTTGGTGACGGTGTCCACCGATCGGGGAAAAACGTTTGTGAAGCATGAACTGCCGGTGTTTGTGCATGGCAATCTCCATGGCAGGGGCGCCGGTGAAAGGCTTTGGTATGATGAAAAGAAAAAGAGATTGTGGCTGGCCAGCCAGATGGATGGGCTGTGGTTTTCCGCCGATGAGGGTGTTTCCTGGGAGAAAGCAGAGCAGTTTCCGGAAACCGGTTGCACTTTTGTTTCGGTCTTTGAAAATGTGATGCTGGTGGGCACGGAAGGCTTGCAACGGCGGAAGGAGCAGTGCCGCGGAAACAGCCTGTATGCTTCCCGGGATGGCGGCGAAACCTTTTTTGCCCTGGAACAGCCGGAATATGAATGGGTGGAGGGTAGCCGTTTGCACGGGCTGGTAGCCCAGCGCTGCGCAGCGGATGAAGAATATGTGTATGTATCCTTTTCTGCCAACGGTATCCGCAGCCAGAACGTGGAGCGTGGTTACACCTGCGATTGCGGTGATTGCAGCAGCGGCCGGATTGCCCGGTATTGCTTTTCGGATGATGGACGGATGACCATGGAAGATATTACGCCGGAAAAAGGAAGCTTTGGCTATTCTGCCGTGGATGCAAGGCACGGGCTTTTGATCACAGCCACCATTGGCCGCCGGGGTGGGGATAAGGTGCTCCTGTCCAATGATTGGGGGAATAGCTGGAAATGTGTGCTGCATGGGCTGGATGTGGGGCAGATGGCATTCAGGCTTTCCTACATGAAGCCCTGCTATAACGGCGGCAACAACCTGATTCATTGGATGACGGATGTGAAAATGGATCCCCACAGGAAGGGTGTTGCCTGGTTTAATACAGGAACCGGCGTGTTCCGTACGGAAAACCTGACGGATGATACAGTCATCTGGCAGGACTGGTGCGACGGCATGGAAGAAACGGTGCATATCAATGTGCATGCGCCGGCCGGCGGCCGGGTGCAGGTGTTGGATATGATTGGGGATTTGGGCGGCTTTGCTTTTACCGATGTGGATAAGCATTGCGAAAATTCCTTTGCGGATGATGATGGCAATCGTTACATCACCTGTCTCAGCTGCGACTGGCCGGACGGTGATCCGGATCACATTGCGGTGACAGCCCGGGGAAATTGGACCGGGAAAACGAAAGGCGGCCTGATTATCAGCCGCGATGGGGCAAAAACATGGAAAAGAGTGCCCATGCCCATGGGATTGAGCGAAGAACTGGATGACCTTTTGAACCGCATTTCCGGTGTGAATATCAATGCTGGGTGGGTGGCTGTATCCGCCGATGGACAAAGTTATATCTGGGCAGTGGCAGAAAGAATTTTTCTCCATGCAAGGAATGTAATTGTAAGCCCAAATCAGGGGAAGGACTTTATCCGCAGCCGGGTGATGAAAAAAGACGGGACAGAAGCAACGGGCATGATGAAGCCTGTGGCAGATCGAGTGGATCCGCAGCTGATCTATGGCTTTGGTGACAAAGGTGAAGTATATGTTTCCAGAGACGGCGGATTGACATTCCATGAAAAAACATCGCCTGATGAGTTCAAAGGAATAAACTGTGGTCTGGTAGACTGCGCTGACAGAACGGAAATTCGTGCAGCAGGCGGCGAACGAGGCGTTTTGTATGTGGCCACGGGGGAAGGCTTGTGGAAACTGATGTATGACGAAAAAGCGGATGATTTTACGGCGATGCGGTTGCTTTCGCCGAAAAACAAGGCATTTTGCGTGGGGCTTGGTCTTGGTGTACCGGGTTCTGATTATTTCAAAGAACAGAAGATGGTCTATTTTAACGGCGTTATCAATGGCGTGTACGGTTTTTATCGCACGCCGGATGACGGAAAAACCATTGAGCGCATCAATACCGATCAGCAGATGTACGGCAGCATTCATTCCATTGACGGCGATAAACGGACGTACGGACGATACTTTCTGGCTACCGGTTCCAGCGGCCTTTTGTACGGCGAAGAAGTGAAAACGTGAGGAAAAAAGCGAAAGCCGTCTTCGGGCAGGTTTTGTTGACCGTTGGATGATTTTGTGATACCATCTTTTCGTGAAAGAGGGTGATCGTTATGAAGGATACCGTCAATAAAAACAGGCAGAACTGGGATGATTATTCTCCGGCTTATCTTAGATTCAAGCACAATGAAAAGGTGCTGGAAAGAATCCGAAAAGACCCTGCTCAAGCCTTTGAAAAAGGCACATGGCAGCAGATACAGCGTTGTTTTCCGGATTTGAAGGGGAAGAAAGTCTGTGTGCCTTCCAGTGGGGACAATCATGCCGTGTTTGCCTTTGCGTGGCTGGGTGCCCGGGTGACGTCCTGTGATATATCGGAAAAGCAATTGGCGGCTGCAAAACAAAAAGCGGAAGAAATGAGCCTGGATATCCGCTTTGTGCAGGCGGACACCATGGAAATGCAGGGGGTTGAGGACGGGAAATACGACATGGTATATACCTCCAACGGTGTGCATGTGTGGCTGGATGATCTGCCGAAAATGTATCGGAACATGCACAGAATTCTGAAAAAGGGCGGCTGGTACATCATGTGCGACGTGCATCCCTTCCAGCGGCCTTTCGGCAATGATTTTCAGGTGGTGAAAAGCTATCCGGACGTTGGACCTTTTGAAGATGAATATAATATCACTTTCGCCTGGCGGATACAGGATATGATGAACGCCATGGCAGAAAGTGGGCTGCATTTTATCCATATGGAAGAAATGATGGACGAGAAAGATTATGAATACCCTTTCTGGCTGTCCCTGGAGGATGCGGTAAAGGGCGTAAAAGTGGATGCAGAAGATGTGGACAGGATGTATGACTGGCGGCAGAACCCCGCCATGGCCATTCCGCAGTGGCTATGCGTGGTATGCCGGAAAACGGAATGAGATGAAGGAAAGGGGAAGGCGAGCGCTTTCCCTTTTCTTTTGAACAGATTGTAAACTATTACAAAAATATTGCGTGACAAAGGTTTTTGTGCTAAAATGTTACATATATATGCAGGAGAGGAGCGTGGCAGATTTGGATGAACTGCTGCAGAGTTTGGCAAAGGATTTACTGAACATTCTGATCTATATTGCCATTGCCCTGGTCTTTATCATCGGGCTGGTGAAATGTGTACTTCCCGTAAGCCGTGCCGGCCAGAAGCTGCGCAAAGGCATCCGTTCCCTGGAAATGAATCTGGATACCATTCCGCCAGTGTGGCAGGATGTGAAATTCCTGGGGAAAAACATGCAGGGCTCCTGGCGGCGTTTTCTGGTAAATGCGGAGCAATTGGATGCACGCGGCATGAACTGCAATGTGGAAGACTATGTGAATGACGATACGGTGATTTATTCCGTGGGTCATGCGCATCTGGCAGATGCCGTACCAGGGCTTTTGACCAGTCTTGGTATTCTGGGCACGTTTATTGGCCTGGTGCAGGGTCTTGGCGGGCTGAACCTGAGCGATACGGCCCAGACCATGCAGGAAATTCCCAAAATGATCGAGGGCATGACCTATGCCTTCACCACGTCCATTGCAGGCGTGAGCTGTTCATTGATCTTCAATATGTTCAACCGCATGGCCCATGGCAGTGCCATCCGCGCCATTGATGATTTTAACGATGCGTTTACACAGATCGTCATGCAAAAGCCGCTGGAGCCTTATGTACAGATGATTCTGCAGCAGGAAGACAGGACGGCGCTTTTGCGCCACATGAGCGGCGATATGGCCACCCGTGTGACGGAAGGGATTGCCGCCGGGGTGGAACGTTCGCTGATGCCGGTGGCTCAGCAGATGAACCAGTTCATCCTGGGGCAGACCCAGGCGCAGATTGACGGCGTGAACGGCATCGTGGAAAACTTTATTCAGAACATGAATCGTGCGCTCAACGGCCAGTTCCTGCAATTGGGCAAGACCCTCACCACCATCAATCAGGCTCAGAGCGTATCTTACGATACCATCAGCACCACCATGGCTGCGGCAGATGATATTATGAAAAATCTGCATCAGGTGCAGCATGTGACCCAGCAGATCATGGACAGCTTTAATAACTACATCCAGACGCTGGATCGGTCCCGGGCGGATAATGAACAGTTTTTGCAGCACGGCAGCGAAGTGCTGTCCGGCATGGTGGCGGCTGCCAGCGAACAGACGGAGATCCTGGCCAATATCCGTACGGCGCAAAAGAGCTTGCAGACCGGCATGCAGGATTATGTGAACTGGAGCAGCCAGATGTCTTCCGCCATCAATGACCAGACGGAAAAAACCATACAGCTATCCACCGCTGTTACCAGGGAAATGAATGAAAGCGGCCGGAAGCTTTCTGAGAATTATGCCAACTTCGTGGATGACATCAGCCGCGGCTTCTCCGTTTCCATGAAATTGTTTGAAGAAAATATAAATCGCATTCTCCAAGCCATGCATGATAAACTGGCTGCTGTGGAAAATATTCATGGGAACGCCAATGCAAAGGCTGAATTTGTCCGGGAAGCCGAAGGCTGCGCAGCAGCCCTTTCCAGGCTGCAGGTGGCCATCCGGGATATGACGGATGCCCTGAATGTGCCGGAGGAAAAGTGATATGACCGCAAGAAGAACAAAGCGTCATGCTTCCGGCGGCGATCAGGGCGCCCACTGGATATCCTATTCGGACGTGATGGCATCGCTGCTGATTGTATTTGTGCTGGCTGTGATCTACAATGTGTATCAGCTGCATCTGAAGCAGGCGGATCTGGAAAACACCAAAGCCCAATTGACCATTCAGAAGCAGGAACTGGACGAAAAGGACGCCCAGCTGATCATTCAGGCAGAAGAAATGAAGAACCAGCAGGAAAAGCTGGATCAGGCAGCGCTGGTGCTGGCTAGGCGGGAAGAAGAAGTAAACGAACTGAACGCAACCCTCAAAGGGAAGGAAGAAGAACTGGCCTTGGTGCAGATTCAGCTGCAGGAGCAGGAAGAAGATCTGCATGCCGCGCAGGCATCCCTGAAAACACAGAAGGAAGAGCAGAACCTTTTGCAACTGCAATTGGCGCAGCAGGAAAAAGAATTGCAGGCTATGCAGCTGGTAGTGGATGAACAGAAAAAGGAACTGCAGCTGCAGCAAAAGCGGCTGGATGATTTGGTGGGTGTGCGCACGCAGATTATCGAAGATTTGACGTATTCCCTCAATCGGGCTAACCTGAAAGTGACGGTGGATAAGACCACCGGTGATATTGTATTGGACAGTGCAGTTTTCTTTGACGTCAATTCCAATACCATCAAAGATTCCGGTAAGGATATCCTGAACCGATTTTTACCCATTTACCTTTCCGTGCTGATGCGGCCGGAATACCGGGATTATGTGGGCGAAATTGTGATTGTGGGCCATACGGATACCGCCGGTTCCTACATCAGCAACCTGAAACTGAGCCAGAACCGTGCCCTTTCCGTGGCGGAATTTTGCCTGCAGATGCCAGGACTTTCCAATGCCCAGCGGCTGATGCTGCAGGATCTGATGACGGCTCAGGGACGCAGCTATTCTGACCCTGTGTACAATCCGGACGGTACGGTGAATATGGAAGCATCCCGACGCGTGGAATTCAAATTCCGGCTGAAGGATGAAGAAATGATTGCGGAAATGAACCGTATCCTTTCCGAATTTGAATAAAAGGAAGGAAATTGATGAAAAAGCTGGCCATTTTCCTGATTCTTGCAGTGCTCCTGGTTGCCGGGATCATTCTGTATGGTTTGTTTCAGTCGAGGTTGCAGGTGATTGGCAAGGATTTGCAGGTGTATTCGGCTGTGGACATGCCGGACTGGTTTGAAAAGGATAAAACGGCAGTGGAACGCAATGCCCTGATGGGTACCCAGATAAAGAGCGGAACATTAGGCAATGCGCAGGATTATGTGTATCATGTGTATACCATGCGCATAAAAAACAGCGGGCTTGTGGACGCAGAGATGGTGGAAGTGCAGATTGCGCCGGATGACCGGGACGTGCTGTATTACGGTGAATCGGGTAAAGTGGATATAAAGGCTGGGGAAACCAGGGACGTGTGGTGCGTGCTTCTGACGGAAGGCCGAGGCCATGATGTGCGCAATATCTACCTGACGTATTATCTGTGGGGAAATCCGCAGGAGGTAAAATTCACCTATGACAATACCAAGTAAACTGATGGCCGGGGTGCTGGTGATTTGCTGCCTGACAGGCTGCGCCTTGAGCGAGGAAGTGGCGCCTGCCTACGAACTGCCGGAAGGTTTTTGTTATGTGCATGATGTGATTGACGATGTGATTCTGGATATTCGCTATGCCGGGAATCACAATTTTGTGGGGGAACCCATTGACGGCTATGAAGCGCCTTATGCCATCTTGTCGGTAAAAGCGGCCAACCGGCTGAAGAATGCGGCAGACGAATTCCGCCAGATGGGATACCGGATCAAAATTTTTGATGCTTATCGGCCGCAAAGTGCGGTGCGGCATTTTGTACGTTGGTCGGAAGATGAAACGGATATCCGGATGAAGGCGGAATTTTATCCGAAATTTAAGGATAAAACCCAATTGGTGGATCAGGGATATATTGCCCGTAATTCCAGCCATATGAAGGGAAGCGCCATCGATATCACGCTTACGGATATGGAAGGAAACGAACTGGATATGGGCACATGCTTTGATTATTTCGGACGGGAAGCCTGGCACAATGCCGGTGGGCTGACGCCGGAACAAAAAGCCAACCGAAAGCTGCTCAAATCCGTAATGGAGAGCAACGGATTCCTTTCTTTTGAAAAAGAATGGTGGCATTACCGGCTGGAACACGAACCGTTTTTTAATCAGAAATTTAATTTTTCTGTAAAGTGAACAAAGAAACGCAGGACGTAGTCCTGCGTTTTTTGTGGCAGCAATTCCGGCAAAAATGGCAGCAAAACAAAAGGGTATGGCATTGACGAAGGAACAAAAAGAACGGTATAATGAATAGGACAAAACAAAGAAATATCTGTTTGCAACAAGCGTGGAGGACAGTTATATGGCAATCTATCAGGATGGAAACCGGCTGATTCTGGCCGGCGGCACTCAGCAGACCTGGATTGAGCCCTGGGGGGAAAACGGCCTGCGCATCCGCATGACGGCACAGCCCCAAATGGACGAAAACGACTGGGCGCTTTCCGAAAAACTGCCGGAATACAAGGCGGAAATCGTAAGCGAAACCGTGGATAATACGGACCCCTGGTATAAAGGTGAGGAATGGAAAAAATACCATCAGACGGCCACTAAATGGAGCCTGAAGAACGGCAAGATCGAAGCCCGGGTGAATGTGGAAGGGTGGATCAGCTTTTACAACCAGAAGGGCGAATTATTGACGGAAGAATACTGGCGTAACCGCAATCGCTTGAACCGCTACTGCGTGCCCACCGGTGTGGCCGCCCGGACCGTGCGGCCTGTGCCGGGGAACAACGATTTTTCCGTTACCGCACGGTTTGAAGCTTATGACGATGAAAAGATTTTCGGCATGGGCCAGTATCAGCACAAACACCTGGATAAAAAAGGCGCTACCCTGGAATTGGCGCATCGGAACAGCCAAGCCAGCGTGCCTTTCTATGTATCCAGCCGGGGTTATGGCTTTTTGTGGAATAATCCGGCCGTGGGGACCGTGACCTTTGGTACCAACCGGACCGAATGGCATTGCCCACGGAGTATGAAGCTGGATTATTACATTACCGCCGGGGATACCCCTGCGGAAATTGAAAAGCAGTATGCCACGGCGGTGGGCATGAGCCCCATGATGCCGGAATACGGCATGGGCTATTGGCAATGCAAACTGCGCTACCGCACCCAGGATGAATTGCTGGCAGTGGCAAGAGAACATAAACGCCGGGGCCTTCCCATGGACGCCATTGTGGTGGACTTTTTCCACTGGACCATGCAGGGGGATTTCCGCTTTGAACCCCGGGACTGGCCGGACCCTGCCGGAATGGTGAAAGAACTGAAGGAAATGGGTATTGAAACCGTGGTTTCCGTATGGCCCACCATTGATGAACGCAGCGTGAACTTTGGGCCCATGGCATCCAAAGGGTATCTGGTAAATGCAGACAGGAGCAATGCCATCCACATGACCTGGATGGGGAACACCACCTTCTTTGATGCCACAAATCCCGGCGCCCAGAAATATGTATGGGATCAGTGCAAGAAAAACTATTATGATCTGGGCATCCGCTGCTTCTGGCTGGATGAAGCGGAACCGGAATACGGCCTGTACGATTTTGATAACTACCGCTACTATGCAGGCCCTGCCATGCAGTGCACCAACACCTATCCCGTGGGCTATGCCAAAGGGTTCTATGACGGGCTGAAAGCAGAAGGGGAAAAGGATGTAATGAGCCTGGTGCGCTGTGCATGGGCCGGCAGCCAGAAATACGGCGTGCTCACCTGGAGCGGGGATATCTATTCTTCCTTCCGTTCCATGCGGGAACAATTGCAGGCAGGCCTTTCCATGGCCATGGCCGGTATTCCCTGGTGGACCTGCGATATCGGCGGCTTCATCGGCGGGGATATCAGCGATAAGGATTTCCAGGAACTGCTGGTGCGGTGGTTTGCCTGGGGCTGTTTCAGCCCGGTATTCCGCATGCATG
This sequence comes from Clostridia bacterium, assembly GCA_017434775.1. Lineage (GTDB taxonomy): Bacteria > Bacillota > Clostridia > Christensenellales > Aristaeellaceae > RUG563. The sequence continues at coordinate 21,831 of JAFSGG010000119.1, read as the reverse complement.
GCGAACGCAGCCCCTGGTATGAGCGGGAACAGGAATTTATCAATAACGTGCGCCAGCTTACCAGCGGCCAGGATAACGAAGTGTGGAGCTTCGGGGAAGAAAACTATCATTTGCTGAAGAAATACCTGTTCATCCGCGAACGGCTGCGCCCCTATATCCGTAGGCTCATGAAGGCAGCCAGCGAGGAAGGCGCGCCGGTGATGCGGCCCCTGTTCTACGATTTCCCGGAAGATAAAAAGGCGTGGGACATAGAAGACGTGTATATGTTCGGCCCGGATCTATTGGTGGCGCCGGTGTTCGAAAAAGGGGCAACGGAAAGAGAAATTTACTTGCCGGAAGGTGCTCTGTGGCAGGATGCCTATACAAAGAAAACGTATGAAGGCGGCCAGACGGTCACCGTGCCAGCGCCCCTTGGCATCATTCCTGTGATGATCCGGGACGGCAAGCAGTATGAAATTTATGTGGAGGGGGAAATCTGATGGGTAATTACCGCAATTTCAAGCTGGTGGTCTATTTTGTGGCTCACGGTACTCAGAACGAAACAAGGGAAAAGCTGGAAGAAGAACTGGCCTTTTTCGGCAAGCACATGCGGCTGGATAAGGTATACCTGGAACCCTACCGGGATTTCTTTGCCGATGAAGCGCAGGTGAAGCTGTGCAAAGCGGTGTTCGAAGAGCATGGCATTGAAGTGGCCGGCGGCATCACCACCACCTGCCCTACGCCGGAAGGGGACGAACCCAAAGCCCGGATGTTCAACACCTTCTGCTACAATGATGAAAAAATGGTGAATAAGCTCATCGAGGTGAGCCGTTTCCTGGGCGAGCATTTTGACGAATTCATCATTGATGATTTCTACTTCACCAACTGCACCTGCGATCTGTGCCGGGCTGGCCGTGATGCATACAATCAGGAACATGGCATCACCGACGGCAGCTGGCAGGCGTACCGGCTGGATCTGATGGAAAAGGTGAGCCGGGAATACATGATCAAGCCGGCCAAAACAGCAAACCCCAACTGCAAAATCACCATCAAATACCCCAACTGGGCGGAAAGCTATCAAGAAACGGGGTATAACCCGGCGGCACAGCGGAAACTCTTTGACAGGGTGTATACCGGCACCGAAGCCCGGGATCCTTTCATTCAGGATCAGCATTTGCCAAGGTACCTGAGCTATTCCCTGATGACCTATTTTGAAAATATGTGGCCGGGCCACAATGGCGGCGGTTGGTTTGACCCCTTTGATCTGTATGTGACGGAGCATTATCTGGAACAGGCCTACCTGACGGCCTTTGCCAAGCCCAGGGAAATGATGATGTTCTGCTTCCAGGCGCTGATGGGCAGCATGAATGTGCCGGCGCTGGGGTATCAGCTGGATAAACTGGACCGGCTGCTGGACGATGCCGGAAACCCGGTGGGCATTATGTGCTATCTGCCGGATAATTGCCAGGGGGAAGACAATGTGCAGGATTATCTGGGCATGTGCGGCCTGCCCCTGGTGTGCACGCCCTATTTCCCGGAAAATGCGCCCTATATTTTCCTCACCCGCAGTTCGGCCTATGATCCGGATGTGGTGGAAAAACTGGAAGAGTATGTGGCCGACGGCGGCAAAGCGCTGGTGACGGCCAGTTTTGTGGAAGCCACCATGGACCGGGGCATTCAGCGGATCACCTCCATCCGTTTCCATGGCCGGAAAGTCCTGGCGGATGATTTCATGGTAGAACAGAAGCATGGCTGGGGCCGGAACATGGTGTACCCCCATGGCCGGGAAAAGGTGCTTGTGCCGGTGCCGGAAATCCGCAACAACGCCACCTGGAGTCTGGTGAAAACCCAGGTGGGGCAGGAAAGCTTTGGCATGTTCCTGCGGGACACCTATGGAAAGGGCGAAATGTGGACGCTATCCGTGCCGGATGCCTATAGCCAGCTCTATCAGCTGCCGGAAGAAGTGCTTACAAGGATTCGGGCTGAATTCCCGGTGAATGGTGTTTATCTGGAAGGCGGCAGCGAAATCAGCCTGTTCATGTACGATAACGACACCTTTATCCTCTATCCCTATGCGGAACATGGGGCGAAACCCTGCCCGGTAAAATTGCATGTGCTGGGGGATGCAGAAGCTTTGGAAATTCCGGCCATGAAAGGCAGGGAAGTGAAGCCGCTTTATAAGCAATACGGCGAAACGGTATTTGAATGGAAATGCCATCCTGGCCAGTATGTGCTGTTTAAAATCAAACGGTAATTAATACAAAGCGCGGCAGAAATGCTGCGCTTTTTTTACAGAGAATTTACAAAAGTGTGGACAATCTATCTTGTTGATATGAATGATTAATGGTATAATATCTGTGTATATATCCCGATTTGGTAACAAAAGGAGATTGCTATGCTGAAGCGGCTGATACTTTGTTTATGTTTATGTATGGCTGTGCTGATTGGCACGGCGACGGCTGGAGAAAATGCGTTTACCAATGTGCCGGATGTGGTGCATCCGGGAAAGAGTGAACGGATCAGCTTCCGCCTGGAAAAGGAAGAAAAAGTGACCCTTTCTGTGATGGCAGAAAACGGCGAAACGGTGGCGGTGATCCGTCAGGCGTTTACAGCGCCGGCTGGCGAAAACCACATGATCTGGGACGGGCTGAAAGACGATGGCACGGCGGCTGCTCCCGGCGAATATTCGCTGGTGCTCAGCGGAGCATCCGTATCGGTCAGCCGGAAACTGACTATCGGCAACGTGGCTCCCCAGATTCTGTCCGTTTCCGCACCGGGAAAGGTAACCCCCGGTGATGTATGGAGCGTGACAGTGAACACCAATATGGAAGGAACCCTCAGCCTGTATATCCGGCTGGAAGACGGCCAGTGGCATCTCTTTATGGAAGAAAATGTACCGCAAGGAGAAAGTTTGCATTACTGGAACGGCATGGTGAACGGCGCCGGGGTCAATTACGGCGATTGGGACGTGCAATTGAAGCTGACGGACCTGGATGGCTACACCGGTATGCCTTTGCAGATCAGCCTTTCAGTGGAACCGGTGCCCACCCCCACGCCTGTACCTACGCCCACGCCTGCTCCCACGCCCAGGATTCTGATCCCCAGTGCAGTGACCACCCAAAAGGATGAAAACAATTACTGGACGCTGCCCGTGGGGGTTATGGATGAAGCGGCCATCTGGGAAGTGATGATGCAACCCATGACGGTGATTGATGGGGAACAGAAGGAAGTGTACCGTCTGCGCAAAACCCCGGACAAGAGCCAGAAAGCCGATAATGTGGTGGGGGAAATTACCTACGCCTCCCAGGGCGTGCATGTACTTGAACACCTGGATAACGGATGGACGCTGGTGGAAGCTTATAATTCTTCCTATGGCCCCGACTGTAAATCCCGCCGCGGCTTTGGCGTGACGGATGATCTGATTCAGGGCTATGTGGAAACCAAGCTGCTGAAAACCTATACGCCCAAGACGGAATACGGCCTGCTGATTGATAAGCTGGAACAGAAGATGTACATTTTCTCCGACGGAAAATGCATTGGCGAATTGCTGGTATCCACCGGCCTTAACAATGAAACCCAGTCTTGGAACGAAACGCCTTCCGGAGAATTTGTGATGATCAGCCGCATGGGCGGTTTCCCGGCCGGTAACCTGTGGTGTGCTTACGGCATGCGCATCAACGGTGGTTGTGCCATCCATGAAGTGCCCTATATCGGTGATCATGAAACCCCAACCAACCGACGGGATTATTCTTCCACGCTGCCCCAGCTGGGCAAAAAAGCCAGCCATGGCTGCATCCGCGTGCAGAAGGAAAAGAACGAACAGGGCCAGAACATCAAATGGCTGTGGGATAATATCAAGGTGGGCACCAAAGTGCTTATCTGGGATGATACCGGACGGTTTATGAATTACCCGGATGATGATATGCCTCTGTACTACAATCCCAACAAGGGCAGCTACTATCACGAAAATCAATACTGCTCTTCGGTGAAGGATCGCTACCTGCCGCTGACGGAGTTCAAATACGGCGAACTGGATACAGAACACGATCATCTGAAACCCTGTGCCCGCTGTGCTCAGGTGATGAAGAAAAAAGAAATAGACGCTATCAATAAGGAAAACGGTTTCTGAGCGAAACAAAAGAAAGCCTGCCCATGCAAAATGCGAGGACAGGCTTTTTTCGTGCGGATTTACGGGCTTTCAGGGATGTTGATTTCCTGCATGGTTTTGCGCATGAGGATGAGAGCCAGCAGGAAGGAAAACACATCGGCAATGGGCTGGGTGAGCTGGATGCCGAAAAGGCCTGAAGTGTATGCCAACACCAGAAGAATGGGCAGAAAGAAGAGACCTTGACGGGCCACCGCCAGCAGGGATGCGCGGAATGTTTTGGCGATGGTTTGCAGCATCATATTGGACAGCACCACATAGGCAAACAGCGGCATGGTGATGCATTGCAGCCGCAGAGCCAGGGCACCGATTTCAATGACCTGTGCATCATCTGCGCGGAACAGGGAAATGATGCTGGGGGCAAAGCAAAGGCCGGCAATGGCGGCAGCAATCAGCACGCAGGTGCCAAGTTTCACGCAAAAATAGAAAGCTTCCCGGACACGACTATGTTTCCCGGCTCCGTAATTGAAGCCGCATACAGGCTGAAACCCCTGACCGAAACCGATCACCAGAGAATTGGCAAACATCATGATGCGGGAAACGATGCTGAGGGCGGCTATGGTGGGATCGGCAATGGACAGATCCACCACTGCCTTGGCGATATTATTGAGGCAGGTGGTGGACACGCTGCCGATGCCCTGACGGAAGAGGGAAGGAGCGCCGCCCTTGAATATCTCTTGGAAATAGTGTTTTTTTGGTGTGAAATTGCGAATGTGTATATTCAGATTATCGGATTTGCGGGTACCGATGAACAGAAGCACAAAGGAAATGAACTGGCTGATGATGGTGGCAAGGGCAGCGCCGGAAATGCCCATATGGAATGTGAAAATGAACAGGGGATCCAGGGCGATATTGATCACACCGCCGATGGAAATACCGATCATGGAGAAGAAGGCGTTGCCCTGGAAGCGCAATTGATTATTGAGTACCAGCGAAGCGCACATCCAGGGAGCGCCAATGAGGATGATGCGGATATAGTTCATGGCGTAGGGCAGGATGGTATCGGTAGAGCCAAGGAGGCGGCACAAGGGTTCCAGCAATACAAGACCGACGACAGACAACAGAACGCCTGCGAGCAGTGCACTGAAAAAACCGGTGGCTGCCATGCGCCCGGCTTCCTCTGTTTTCTGACTGCCAAGGGCACGGGAAATGAAATTGCCCGAACCATGGCCAAACATGAACCCAACCGCTTGAATAATACTCATCAGCGGAAAAGCGACCCCCACAGCCGCCGTAGCGCTGGTAGCGGCAGCGCTGCCGTCTTTTAACTGACCGATGAAGAAGGTATCGGCCATATTATAGATGGACGAAATGAGCATGGAAATGATGGCCGGTATAGCCAGACGAATGATAAGCCGGTGGATGGGTGTTTCGGTCATGTATATATGTTTCTGCTGCTGTTTTGTTGTGGTCATATCATTTTTCCTCTGAAACAGTATGTAGAACGAAGGGATCGCTTTCGGCCGTGAATCGGGTATCGCCCAGGGTGGTCTGCACCTGAATGTAATATTTTCCGGGAGCTGCCATACGGCCCTGGTTATCTTTGCCATCCCAGTAAAAGGTTGTGGCCGGGGAAGGAAACTGCAGCGGACGGGTTGGCTGGGCGTAGGCGAGGCGGCGTATTGATTTGCCGGATGCATTGCGCACAGTGACGGACAGGGCACAGGGCGTATCGTGGGACACAAGGATGCACATCTCTTCACCGGCACAAGGATCAAAACCATCGGCAGTTTCCACCTGCAGCTGCATAGAACCGCCGGATGGCTGCACACATAAAAGACGGCCGCCGATCAATACGGGCACCTCATCTTCTACTGAGAACAGCTGGATCATCACATAGCCGGAGTCTTCATTGGTTTGAGGTGCCAGAGAAAGTTTGCGTTGCTTGCGTCCGGGCAAAAGCGGCCCATCGCTTTCCTGCGTATCGTGGAAGAAAGCGGCGTTATCAAAATCCCATTTGCCTTCCTTGTAATAGACCAACTGATAATATAGCTGGGTTTCCCGGTGGACGGTGAAAGAAAAATAGACGTCGCTCTCCTCTGCGGAAAGCAGTGTATCATCAAAAGTGAGCCCGGAAATAGCCGGCTGTTCCGTTACGGTTCCGGTTGAATAGGTGTAGAGGGGAAAATCTGCGGCATCTTCCGGATAACGCTGGGGGGTGGAGGAGGCGATGTTTTCCCTGATGCAGGAAAAGGCTTCGTTTATGGTAACTGTATTGTCTTTATTTCCATCCGCTGCGTGATATCCCGAAAGAAGGTCAGTAAGGAGGGCTGTGAAATAGCTGCCGCCGGACGTTCCGTGCTGCGTGCTTTGCCATTGCCAGCTGGCTTCGCAGGCACTGGCGCTGGTGATGACATAAATATCATCACCAATGAAGGGATGAAAGAGATCCGTGTCGTTACGGCCTTTGCCAATGAAAGCACCGGAATTGCAGGCGTCCAGGATGAGAATTTTCGTACCGGGAATATCGGAAAGAAGATGGGCCAGGAATTGGGGAGAAAGCAGCGTTTCCGCCGAGCCGTCGGAAAGATATAACCCGGTTTCGCTCTCCGTCATGGTGCCGTGAGTGGAAAAATAAATAAGGGAAATATCGTTCTCATCACACCCGGCGAAAACATGCCGCATTTCTGCTTGAAGCCTGTCCGGTGCGGTAATGGTTTCATAATGGATACTGATATCCTGATAGCGTCGATGATCGCTTTGCAAAAGGGTTTGCATGTTTTTCAGATTGTTTTGTGCAACGGGATACGTATTCTCCTGTGTGACAAAAGCATCGCTGCCAATGAGCATGGCGCGAAGAACGCAGGTATCCTGATTTTTCGGAGGGGAAAAGGGAAGAAGCAGCGCGGCCAATAAAAACGCAATCAACCGTTCCATGCTGTTCCCTCCTTTTCAATACAATAATTCAATGTATATTATACGATAGTTACAGAAAAAAAGCCATAAGGTGATACGGGAAAACCAAATATATACAAAAAAAGAGGCTGCTTACGCAGCCTCTTGAAAAGGTATATTAGCGGGACAGGATGGTTTCTTCGGTGTCCTTATCGAAGAAGTGGAGGCGTGAGGTGTCCATAGCGACCTTGATGTCGTCATCGGGACGGGTGGCAGTGCGGGGATCAACGCGGGCGATAACGCTTTCGTCTTTGCCGGAAGTGGTGAAGTACAGGTAGGTTTCGGAACCCATCAGTTCGGTCACTTCCACATGCACCTTCATGGTGGCGTCGGGATTGGCTTCCACGAAAGCGGGAGCGTCGTCGATATCTTCGGGACGGATACCCATGATGACTTCCTTGCCGATGTAGGATTCGTCAGTCAGCTTATCCAGCTTTTCCTGAGGAACCTTGATGGCGTTGTTGCCGAAGGTGGCGTACACGCCGTCAGCCTTCTTTTCCAGGGTGACGTCGAAGAAGTTCATCTGGGGGGAGCCGATGAAGCCGGCCACGAACTTGTTGTGGGGATAGTCGTAGTTGTTCTGGGGGGTATCAACCTGCTGGATGAAACCGTCCTTCATGATAACGATACGGGAACCCATGGTCATAGCTTCGGTCTGGTCATGGGTAACGTAGATGAAGGTGGTCTGCAGACGCTGATGCAGCTTGGTGATTTCGGTACGCATGGCTACACGCAGCTTGGCGTCCAGGTTGGACAGCGGTTCGTCCATGAGGAAGACCTTGGGTTCACGCACGATGGCACGGCCCAGAGCAACGCGCTGACGCTGACCGCCGGACAGAGCCTTGGGCTTACGGTTGAGCAGGTAGCCGATATCCAGAATGCGGGCGGCTTCTTCCACGCGGCGCTTGATTTCTTCCTTGGGGGTCTTGCGCAGCTTCAGGCCGAAAGCCATGTTGTCATACACCGTCATGTGGGGATACAGAGCGTAGTTCTGGAACACCATGGCGATGTCGCGATCCTTGGGAGCAACGTCATTTACAAGCTTGTCACCGATGTAGAGTTCGCCGTCAGAAATTTCTTCCAGACCGGCAACCATGCGCAACGTGGTGGACTTACCGCAACCGGAAGGACCAACCAGAACGATAAATTCCTTGTCTTCGATATCAAGGGTGAAATCGCTGACGGCGGTTACGCCACCGGCATAAACCTTATAAATGTGCTGCAGAGATACGCTGGACATGAAAAAAGCCTCCTTCAAATTCGTGTTTCTTTCTGAACGTGCCTGAACAGACACGACACATTCTTGTACGCTTATTATACATTTTTTTCTTTGAAATAGCCATATGACAACTTACACAAATATTTTTCCGTTTGCTTGTGCACTATTTGTATTTGCTGGTATAAATATCACCGGAATCATATGATTTCAGAAGAAAATCGCCGTTTCATCAAAGCAGGTGGGCGCACTACACCCATGGAAAAAACATAATTATTACGATTTCTTATGTAAAATAGGCGAATGTTTGCAATTTTCTATGGTTTTACGTTGACAAACTGTAATAAATTTGATATAAATTATATGTATAAATGCAGTTCGTTCCGTGATCTACATATATCATGGATCAACCAATGTTTGGAAGGTGAGAAAATGGCCAAGGGTAAAGGAACAAATGAGTATCAGAAGCTGATTCGCATTTTGCTGATCGTGTTTGTTATTCTGGCACTGGTGGTTGCTTTCTATTTCCTGATTGACGGTACCATCAAGGAAATGGAAAAGCAGAACCTGGCGACTGCCAAGGAAGCACAGGAAAGAATTGATGCAGATTACGATATTGCCCTTCAGGAACATAATGATCTGATCAACAGCGCCAAGAAAAATCAGGTGAGCGAAGGTAAGCCCTGGCCCCAGGCAAAGGCTGAAGGCTGGGACGTGATCGATCTGACCGGCTATGGCGTGGAACGGGCTTATGACGTAAATGCAACCCGTGAAGAAATGATGCTGGGCGGCATGATGCTGGTCAACCGTTGGCATGAGCTGCCTGCAGATTACTATGGCGTGGTTGAACCCAGCCTGCTGCGAGTGGATAGCGCTAATATTCCTGTGAAGGACGGCTCTGTGAAGATGCTGCCCAATGCGCTTGCTGCGTTGGCCGATATGCTCAAAGATGCAGAAACCGAAGCGCAGCTGACGCATTTTATCATTGATGAAGGTTACCGCACCAAAGAAAAGCAGGAACAATACTACGCCGAAAAGGAAAGCGAGTATGCTGCAAACTTTGAAGGCGAAGTGCTCAAGCAAAAGACCATCGCTGCCGGTGTCAACTATCCCGGCACCAGCGAATATCAGAGCGGTTTCTCCTTCAATCCCCGGCAGTATAAGCGGGGCGATGCTGAATTCAATGCTCCTAAGTTCTTTGAAACGCCCCATTCTGATTGGATGGTTGAAAACAGCTGGAAATACGGCTTTGTGTTCCGCTTCCCGGTGAACGAATATCCCAACGAAACGGTAGGGGATAAATCCTTTAAAACCGGCGAAAGCAAAAAACTGATGATTTACCGCTATGTGGGCGAAGGCCATGCCGCTGCCATGAAGCAGCTGGATATGTGCATGGAAGAATATGTGGAATACCTGATGGCTCATCCGCACATCGCCGTGTACGAAAACGGCAAGCTCAAATACGAAATCACCCGCGTGAGCTATAACAACCAGCCCACAGCCACGGTGGAAGTTTCCCGCAATGCGGCGGAATACACCGTTTCCATGGATAACTGCGGCGGCGTGATCGTCTGCATGATGTACGAATAAAAAACAGCCGGGAAGGGAAGCCTTCCCGGTTTTTATGTGCCGGCAAACAAAAAGCGGCTCAGCAGATGCTGAGCCGTTTTTGGCATGAGGCGAATGTATATAAATGCCGCAGGGGCCGTTTGGCGGAATGTACGCGCAGGATGATTTACGCTTCCTTGATGTAGGCCTTGATGGCGTTTGCCAAATCGGGGATCCGCTCATCGTCCATATCGTTGGTGTCGATGTACATGGTATCACGGGCGGAATACATCATTGCCAGAATGCCAAGGGTGGATTTGGGATCGACGCAGAATTTTTCGGAACGCAGCAGGATTTCTTCGGGAAAGTCCTTGCAGATGCCGGAAAAATGTTCGGCGGCTTTCATGGAATCGATGTGAACGTGAATTTTCATGGTAACATCTCCTTTCGGGGCAGGTGCCCGGTGGGGTATTTGCTATTTGTGGAGTCATCCTCTCCACAAGCAGATTGTAACAAAAGGTAACCAATTAATCAATCCCGGAAGAAGTGATGAACTTCCTTCCGGGATTTTGTTGAGATGTTATAAATGGTTTGGGATATGTACAATGTACATAACGGAATGGATAAATGCATGACCAGAAAATACATTTTTATAAAAAGATAAAGAAATACCATGCAGACGAACAGGCTTCCCCGCAGCACACGCCTAAAATGCTTACTGCTGCTTCCTTCCGGACCTGACAGGGTTCACATCGCAGCATCGCACAGGACCCATCCGCCTACACGGCTTACATATCATACATTATTTTATTGGAAAATGCAAGTGTTATTTTCTTGAAGGTTATTCACAGTCGAAAATGGCTTTGGAAAGGATATAGCGGCCGTACTGTTCTTTCCACTGCAAATGCAGCTTGGACGTATTCCAGTTGGGCAATGCTTCTTTATCCATTTCCAGCACGATCATCAGATCAAAGCGGTTTTCCACGGGGATGCAATTGGGATAGAAGGAAACACGGTGTACGCCTTCGATTTCCCCGGCAGGGGCAAAGAATTGTTCAATTTCTGCCTGCATGGCTTGTTTATCTGTGACCAGGGCGTTGTATTTCACGATGATATGATGCTTCAAGGGGAAAACCTCCTTTATGCCTTTCATTTGATGAATGCATTATAGCAGATGTAAAAAGAAATATCAATCGCCCGAATACCAGAAAAGGGACAGAGCATCGGTTGATTCGGGAAGGTCCGTTTCACGAACGGAAAGGCGGTCTTTCAAGCTGTCCCAGAGAGAAGAGCCGGAATTGGGTGCTTTGGCCCGTGCTACCTGTACGGATTGTTTGCCTTCCAAAAGAACGCCGTTGGACAAAAGCTCCGAATGAATGGGGATAATGCGGTAGGTGTATTCTACGCCCAGCTGTGCTTTGCTGTCGGTATAGTAAAGGGTTTCCCCAGCGGAAGCGTACAGTTCGTTGAGGATGATACATTCTCCGATAGCATCCCGCTGGATGCGGTAAAGCCCGGCGTCCCGGCAGGACATGACCAGCACAGGATTGCCTTTGCTGTTGTGGGTTACATAAAAACCGGAAAGTGCCCGGGGGGCGTTCCACACATTGGATTCCCGGGTGGGGCGGTTGGACGAGAGAAACACTTCAGAATAAGCATAATCTTTGGGCGTGAGCGAAGTGGCCAGCATGGGCTGGCCGGCCCATTCGATGGATTTGCGGTCAATTTTCAGCCACACAATACCGTCGGCTTTCAGGAATTCCGGTTTCTTTTTGTTGTTGTAGCAGGCTTTATAGAATTTCGTGGAAAGGGCCGCAGTATAATCGCCGCCGGATACCCAGCTCTGCATTTTGTGCTGTTGATCCGGTTTGTCAAAGCCCATCCAGCAGGCCGTAGCAATTTCACTGTTATAAGCTGCCATCCAGATATCCCGGTTACCGCTGCCGGTCATATTGACGGTACCTGTCTTGCCGGCTATCGGTGTGCCGGCGCCGGATAATTTGGCGCCGGTGCCGGAAGCGGTGACGGTCTGCAACAGGCTGGTCATCAGATAAGCGGATTGCGGCGATAACACGCGCCTGCTTTCAGCCTGATGGGTGTAGATGACACGGCCGTCCGCATCCGCGATTTTTTCAATAAAATAGGGTGGATAGAAAATGCCGCCGTTGGCAAAAGGTGCATAAGCGGCTGCCAGCTGTACCGGTGAAACCCCATACGTGAGCGAGCCCAGCGCCAGGGACAGATTGGCATCCCTGTCATCCAGCGGAATGCCCACTTTCAGCAGATAATCCCGGGAAGATTGAATGCCAATATCCTGCAAAAGGCCTACCGTGGCCACATTCAGACTGTTTTTCAGGGCGGTGCGGACAGATACATTGCCATAATATAAATTGCCGCTGTTCCTTGGGGCATAATTGCCGAATTTTCTCGGCGTATCGTCCAGGGCGCTGGCAGTCATATAGCCGTGGGATTCAATGGCCGGAGCGAAAACAGCCAGAGGTTTTAAGGCAGAGCCGGGCTGACGGCGCAGCTGAGTCGCCCGGTTCAGGCCGCGCTGTACCAGATATTCACGGCCGCCCACAACGGCCAGCACCTTGCCGCTGTTTACATCCACGCAGGCCATGGCCCCCTGAACCTGCTCTCCATCGGATGCATCGGATGGAAAATTATTCTTATCCGTAAATTGCTGATCCATAATATCCTGCCGGGCAGGGTCAAAGCAGGTGTAAATCCGGTAACCGGCAGACAAGAGGGTATCCGCGTCGACGGACAGCAATGTTTCTGCTTCATCGAGCACGGCATCGGTATACCAGCCGTAACGGTTCTCCTTTTCCTGAGGATCGATCAAATGAATGGATGCGGCAAGCGCAGCCTGATAATTGGGTGCGGACAGCATATCATTTTCATACATGACAGCCAGAATATATTCTCTGCGGTTTTTATTATTTTCAGGATTCAGATGGGGTGCGTAGAGGGATGGGGCTTTGATGATTGCAGCCAGGGCTGCGCCCTGCTCCACGGAAAGCTCGGCGGATGGAATGCCGAAATAAGCTTGAGATGCGGCCTCAATCCCGTATGCGCCCCGGCCGAAATAGATATGGTTCAGGTACATTTCCAGTATTTCGTCTTTGCTGCATCTGAATTCCAGCTGAATGGCCAGGTATAACTCTTCTGCCTTTCGGGCGAGGGTTTTCTGCGGTCCCAGATGGGTGAGCTTGATCAGCTGCTGCGTGATGGTGGAAGCACCCTGGGAGTAGCTGCCGCTTTTGAGGTTGGAAATAACGGCGCTGAAAATACGCACAATATCAAAACCGGAATGATCATAAAACCGAAGGTCTTCGGCGGCAAGAAAAGCATTGCGCACATCCGGAGGAATGGAAGAAAGGGGCACAAGGATACGGTTTTGTGTACTTTGAATGCGGCCGAATTCCTGGCCGTTGATGTCATAGAGGATGCCTGTCTGGGGCATATTGCGCAGCTTTTCCATATTCAGCGGCTGCCAGGAAGGTATGTCCAGATAGAAATAACCGGATACAAAAAGCAGTACAAAAAAGACGGCAAAGCCGATGAAGATTTTTCGGCCTGTGTGACGTTTGCCGCGGCTGAGAGCTTTCAGTTCCTTTGCTTCTTCTTTGTCCTGTAATCTGTTTATTTTCTCCAGCGATTTTGTCCAGGAATCCTTGCGCATCGTTGCTGCGCCTCCTTTCATGCGCAGTATTCCCGGTATCGCTTTCCATAAACCTTGAAATCCATGGAAAGCTGGCTGAAACTGCCATGGACAAAGGTAAAAACGCTTTTGTATACTGAAGCCAACACCATGGGAAGGAGGCGAAACGGATGTTGAAAAAGAAAGGTTTTCCGTTGATTGCAGCGGCGGTAGCGGTTGCGCTCATAGTGGCTGTATTATTTGAAAACAAAGAGGGGAAAGGGGAAAGTGTAGCCTATCCGGTTTTTGCCCGGGCCATTGAAGAAGGCGCTATTGAAACAGTATATTATTCGGATGACGCCCAATGGACGGCCATCGCAAAAGACGGAACGCGGATCACCGTGCCCAATCCCCGGAATGACAGCATGAAGGAACACATGATGCTAAACGGCATTCATGTGGTGGAAAAGCAGGGACAGGAAATGCTGCCCATGCTGATTTTTATGATTCTTATGGCGATGATGATCTTTGGCAGGCGCAGTGGTATGGAAACATATTCCGGAACGGATGCGGAAAAGACAGCGCCAAAGAGAACCTTTGCCGATGTGATCATCCCAAAGGAAACGCTGCAGGCGATGGAGGATCTGACCTGCTATTTGAAAAATCCCGGAAAATATGCTGCAATGGGGGCTCGGCCGCCTCGGGGCGTGCTTTTGTACGGGCCGCCGGGCACGGGAAAAACCATGCTGGCTCAGGCGCTGGCCGGTGAGACGGGCAAACCCTTTTTTGCCGTCAGCGGATCGGATTTTGTACAGGTGTATGTGGGCGTGGGCGCATCCAGAATCCGCAGCCTGTTCAAAAAGGCAAGGAAAGCCGGCGGCGGTGTGATTTTCATTGATGAAATTGAAGCATTGGGAAAGAAACGCGATAACGGAAATGACGAACGGGAACAGACCCTCAATGCCCTGCTGACGGAAATGAATGGATTTTCTGCCGGGGAAGGCATTATTGTGCTGGCGGCAACCAACAGGCCGGATACCCTGGATGGGGCGCTGATGAGAGAAGGACGCTTTGACCGGCGGATTGAAATCGGTTTGCCGGATTTGGAGGAAAGGCGGAAAATGCTTTCGGTTCACGCAAGGAATAAGCCCCTGGCAGCGGATGTGAATCTGGATGAAATGGCCGGGAAGACGGTGCTTTTTTCCGGTGCGCAGCTGGAAAGCATGATGAACGAAGCGGCGATCCGTGCCATTCGCGAGGGAAAAGAGCTGATTTTCCAAAGGCATCTGGAGCAGGCATACATTGCCCAGGCTGCAGGCGAAGAAAGAAGAAGAAAAATGGAGGAGGAAGAAAGGCGCATCATTGCCGTGCACGAAGCAGGGCATGCGTTGGTGACCCATCATCTTTTGCCCGAGCAGACCCTGACCCGGCTGACCATTATTCCGTCCAGTACCGGTGCGGCAGGATACAGCCTGTCCATCCGGAAAGAAAGGATGCTCTATACCAAAAAAGAACTGATGCATCATCTGGCGGCAATTCTGGCAGGCAGGGCGGCAGAAGAAACGGTATTCGGCCTGGATAATGTAACAAACGGTGCAGGAAGTGATCTGGAAAAGGCAGAAAAGATGGCGGTGCAGATGTACCTGTGGCGTATGCTGGAGGCGGAAAATGAAAAGGCCGCCGTAACGATGGTTCTGACGGAAGGGAAAAGGCTGGCCATGGATGTACTGGAGCGGGAAAAAGATACGCTGGAAATGATTAGCCGTACGTTGATGGAAAAGGAAACCCTGACGGGGGAAGAACTGCAGAAAATTCTGGCAGGAAAGTGACAAAATGAAAAAAAGGCTGGAAAAAATATGTGAAAGAATGTATAATAAAATGACTAATGCAAAGGAGGGTCCGTTTCGTGAAAAAGCGGATGTTTTGCCTGGTTCTTTCACTGCTGTTTGTTTTTACGGCCACTGCCGGTGCAGAAACAAAAAACTATGTGATGGCCGGGTTTGATGATACACAATACCGCAGCTGGGAAAAGACTGCTTTTTTTGAAAAAATGAACGATCAGCCTCTGGATGAAACGGGGGATACCATCCTGCATTTTGATTTGCAGGTGTACAAAAAAAGTGATGAATGGAAAGCCGCCAAGGCTGCCATGCAGAAAGACGGCGATATACCGGACGTTCTTTTTAAAGCTGCGCTGACCAGCGCGGAATGTCAGGCTATGCTTGAAAATGGCGTGCTGATTGACCTGAGCGGCTATATTGATACCTGCTGCCCCAATCTGAGCAGCCTTTTGCAGCAATATCCGGAAGTTCGCAAAGCCATTACACTGCCCGGCGGGCAGATTGCGGCGCTGCCATATATCAAGCCCATCGGTACGCAGAATTACATCTGGATCAACGAAGTATGGCTTGGCAATCTGGGCCTTGAAATGCCCACGGATCGCGAGTCCTTTGTGAATGTGCTGCGTGCTTTCCGGGATAAGGATCCCAACCGTAACGGCAAGAAGGATGAAATCCCTCTTTCCGTGCTGGGGCCCTTTGATCTGAAATTCCTGGCGCATGTTTACGGGCTGAATGCCAATGATTATAACGTTTTTGTAAAGGACGGCAAAGTGCAGTTCATGCCCCTGCAGCCGGAATTCCGCGATTTCCTTTCCTGGTGTCATATGCTGTGGGAAGAAGGCCTGCTGGATAAGGAAAGCTTTTCCACCAACAGCGACTGGCACGAAAAGAAAGCTTCCAGCAATTCGGATTATGCTCTTTACGGCGTGCTGATGGCCCCGCTTGTACATGATGTGGTAAAGAATGACCGGGCGGATGAATATGCCATCATGATGCCGCTGAAGTACGAAGGAGAACAGGTGTACCGCGATTTCAGCGGCCCTGCGGTGCGTGGAACGTTTGCCGTCACATCCGCCTGCGATGATCCGGAAGCGATGCTGCGCTGGGTGGATCAGCTGTATACGGCCAGGGGATACGAATTGATGTTCTTTGGTGCGGAAGGGAAGGATTATACCTTTGACGGCATGGGTCAGTGGCAGGCCACACAGGAAGCCATGACCAACCAGTTCTTTACCATGACCCGTCTGCTTGGCGGCGGTGCAACGGCTCCGGGCGCAGTAAGCAACGAAATGGAGCGCAAGGTTCCGGATAAGAATGCTGTCCGCATTATGGATGACCAGGCGGCGTTTAGTGCATATACCCGGATGCCCTTTCCGTCTTATACCCTTACCAATGAACAGGCGCAGACGATTGCCCCCATGCAGAACAGCCTGGGTGCTTATGTGGATACCATGATGGGCCGCTTTATCATGGGCGATGTGGAGCTGAATGATGAAAACTACGAAACCTTCATTCAGACAATTTGTGAAGAATACAAAGTGGAAGATTTTCTTGCTTTCTGGCAGCAGATTTACGAAGGAATTTGAGGAGGAAGAAACATGGACAGTTATGCTCGTTTGCTGGCAGCCATTCGCCGCCCTTGCGTCACGGAACGTTTTGGACGTCTGTACGGACGTCAGGAAGGAACCCTGGCATTCCAGATTACCCGGTATTCCCGGCTGGCCAAAGCCCATGAAGACATTTTCCACGATAATCAGAACCAGCTGTATATGATCAGTGCACCCGGCCGTACGGAAATCGGCGGCAATCACACCGATCACAACAACGGCTGCGTACTGGCTGCTGCCGTAACGCTGGACACCCTGGCCTGTGTTGCCAAAGCGGATGACAATATTGTGCGTATCCACAGCGAAGGGTACCCGGAAGTGACAGTGGATCTGAGCGATCTTTCCGTTCGGGAAGAAGAAAAAGGCACGTCCGCCGCATTGGTGCGCGGTGTGGCCCGTGGCCTTGCGGACAGAGGCTTCCGTGTGGGCGGCTTCCATGCTGCCATGGTATCCAGCGTAATGGGCGGCAGCGGCCTTTCCTCCTCTGCTGCATATGAAGTGCTGGTATCCAAAGTGTTTGAAACGCTGTATAACGGGCAGGATGTGGATGCCATTGCCCGCGCGCAGCTTTCCCAGTACGCAGAAAATGAATATTTCGGCAAACCCTCCGGGCTGATGGATCAGATGGCGTGCAGCTGCGGTGGCTTGGTGAATATTGATTTCAAGTGTGACCCCAAGGTGAAGCCCCTGCAGTATAATTTCAGTGATGCCGGGTATCAGCTGGTGGTGGTGAACACCCATTCCAGCCATGACGACCTGACGGATGAATATGCCGCCATTCGTTCCGAAATGAACGATGTGGCCGCTTTCTTCGGCGAAAAAGTGCTGCGCGGCGTGCGTCCCGAAGCTGTGTTCCAGCACATGAACGAACTGCGCGAAAAGTTGAATGAACGCGCCGTGTTGCGTGCTATGCACTTCTTTTTTGAAAACGAACGGGTGAACCAGCAGGTGCATGCCCTGCAGAATAATGATCTGCCGGCTTTCTTTACTGCCGTGAATGCTTCCGGTAAGAGCAGCTGGACCATGCTTCAGAATATCTATCCTGCCGGCAGCAGGAATCAGCCCATGGCGCTGGCGCTGGCTGTTGCCGAAACCGTATTGCAGGGGGAAGGCGCCTGCCGTGTGCATGGCGGCGGCTTTGCCGGAACGACGCTGAATTTTGTGCCTGTGGACAAAACTGAGAATTTTGTTCAGCGGATGGAACATGTATTTGGCCCCGGCAGCTGTGTGGTGCTGGATGTGCGCAAGGATGGTCCTTGTGCCGTATTCAATTCCGAAGAAAATTGATATGTGGACAGCCATCCCAATGTTTTGGAGGATGGCTGTTTCTTTGGGAGGAAAGAATGGCAGATATAATGGGGGCTGCGGCTGGATATGGCATGATAAGCCTTGTTCTGATGCTGATAGCTGCCTTTCTGACAGAAATTCATAAACTGAAAAGGGAGACCCTGCGGGATACAGGCCGGGTGTTTTTGTGCTGCGGTTTATTTGCGGCCGCACAGTATGGCATGATGGTGCTCATCCGGGTGGTGCTGTATGGCATGGAAAACACGAGTGGGTTTATGGATATTGTGAACCATCCGGATTTTTCATGGCTGTATGATATGCCAGAAAACGGGAGTATGTATGCCATTACTTTGTCTTTTGCCTTCATGGCGGTATGCGGCTGTTTCCTGTTTCAAGGGTTAAAAGGCGCAGGGGGAAAAGAGGAAGCGGACAAAGGGCTGATCACGTTTTACCTGCTGCCGGGCATGGGATGGGCGTTCATGCCTGGATGGGGTTTTCTGATTGCGCTTGTTATTTCTGTTGCTGTTTTTGTGTTGATGAAGCTTGTGCGGCCTGTTCTTTGGAAGATGCCCGGGTGGCTGTATGGCGGTTTTTGTGTGCTGTTTGCCATGTTGCGCTGCTTTATGCTTTTCCGGTGGACAATGGGGGTGTGACGCGATGAAAAAACGTTTGTACACCTGGCTGGGCA
The DNA here is from genome assembly GCA_017434775.1 of Clostridia bacterium. Taxonomy (GTDB): domain Bacteria; phylum Bacillota; class Clostridia; order Christensenellales; family Aristaeellaceae; genus RUG563. The sequence goes on along the minus strand of JAFSGG010000119.1, from coordinate 2,959 downwards.
TTGCGTTCCTGGTTTGGTTTGTTCATGATGCGATGCTGCTGATGGGCTGTGTAATGATCCGTGGAGAAATGAGTTTTGATGCATTCCGCAGTCTTTTATGGGAGCGGCTGACCCTGCCCGGAGATGCAGAACGGTATTTGCAGATTGCAAAGGAAGGGTATCTGAAGGAAGGACCGGACGCCATCAATCTGGTGTTTTATCCGCTGTATCCGCTGCTGATGCGTGTGTTTTCCCTGTTTGGTCTGCTTCCGATGGAAGGGACGGGCATGGTGATCAGCAGGCTTTCTCTGGCTGGAGCATCCATCGCTTTATACGAACTGGTGAAGACGGACAATGATGAGAAATCTGCTTTTTTCAGCGTGCTAATGATGGCAGTGTATCCTTTTTCCATGTTCACGGTGGGTGTCTATACGGAAAGTTTGTTTCTGTTTTTGACGATTGGCTGCATGCTGATGATCCGCAAGGATAAAATGGTTTTTGCCGGGATTATGGGCTTTCTGGCTGCACTGACACGCGTGCAGGGCATGTTGCTTATCTTTCCGGCGGTGTACAGGATTGTGGCGGGCAGACTGGGCGATGAGCAGAGAAAGCTGCGCTGGACGGACCTTGGCGTTTTGATGATTCCCATGGGTTTTGCGGTTTATCTGATGATCAATGCCTCTTTGCATGGCAATGCGTTTCAGTTCCTGCTCTATGAAGAAGGGGAACCCTGGTATCAGACAAGCCGGTGGCTTGGGGAAAACATTGCCCTGCAATACCGGCAGGTGCAGGAGTTCAAAGGCCTGGAATGGGTGATTTATATTCCGCAGCTTGTGCTGTATTTTACGGCGCTGGCAGTGCTGTTCCTTGGCATCCGGAACGGCGTGCGGATGGAATATCTTCTGTATGGTGCGGTATATCTGGGGTTCACTTATCTTTCCGGCTGGATGATCAGCGGCGGACGGTATATGCTGTGCTGCTTTCCGTGCTTCATTGTGCTGTCCCAATGGAAAAGAGAAGGGCTGCGCATTGGCATTATGGTTCTGAGTGCCGGATTATTTGTGGTATACAGCCTGCTGTTCCTGATGGGCTATGCCATCATGTAGTGTTGACAGGGAAGGGACAAACGGGGTATAATGCCATGGTTTATACAGGGAAAGGGGCAGGAAAATGATCAGCCGTTCTGCGAAAGAAACAAGAGCCGTCGGACAGCAACTGGCGTCCTTGCTGAAAGCGGGAGATGTGGTGCTGCTGGATGGGGATCTGGGCGCCGGAAAGAGCGAATTGGCCCGGGGTGTGGCCCGGGGGCTCGGTATTGAAGGGGCTGTGCCCAGCCCTTCCTTTACCATCCTTAATGCCTATGATGAAGGGCGGATTCCCTTGTATCATTTTGACTGGTACCGGATCGAGGATCCCAACGAAATTTACGAAATGGGCATGGAAGAGCAGCTGGGCGGCGACGGCATCGCCCTGATTGAATGGAGCGAAAAGGCAGAGGAATGCCTGCCGGAAAAAAGGCTGCGCATCAGCATCCTTACCATGGATGAAAATACCCGGGAATTACATTTTCACCCCGAAGGCGGTTTTGAATTAGAGGAGAATTGGCTGAAATGATTTTGCTATTGATTGATACTTCCGGACCGGTGGCCGGTGTGGCGCTGATGGAAGATGGGAAAGTGCGTTATGAAGCCATGTGTGTCAACAGCTTCACTCATTCCCAGTCCATGCTGCCCATGGTGGAGGAAGCGTACCTGCATACCGGCCTTTCCGTGGATAAAACGGATTATTTTGCCTGCGTTACCGGCCCCGGCAGCTTTACAGGCGTTCGCATCGGGGTGAGCACGGTAAAGGCACTGGCTCAGGTGGGGAATAAGCCCTGCGTTATGGTGGATGCGCTGGAAAGCATGGCTAACGGCGTTCGGTATTTTGGTGGAATCCTCTGTCCTATTCAGGACGCAAGAGCCGGGCAGGTGTATGGTGCGGCCTTTGAAGGGACTACCATGGAAAGGCTGCTTCCCGATGAACCTTTGATCCTGGAAGAATACCTGGAAAAGGTTGCCGCTTATGGCAAGAAAATGCTGTTCCTGGGGGATGGTATGCCGGTGCACCGGGAAAAGATCGGTGCCATGCTGGGGGACAAGGCTGTTTTTGCTCCAGCCCAGCTTTCTTATTTGCGGCCTGCTGCGGCGGTGGAACTGGCCTGGAACAGGATAGAAGAAGCTGTTTCCTATCTGGAATTGCAGCCGCTGTATCTGCGCGCACCTTCTGCCGAACGGCAAAAGAACCTGAAGGAGAAATACAATGGCTGACGTTGTGATCCGGCGGATGAACATAAACGATGTGGATGCGGTGCATGCCATTGAGTGCGCCACGTTTCCCAAGCCTTGGCAGCGGGAAGATTTTGTGAAAGAAATGACACAAAATACCTGCGCCCGGTATCTGGTGGCGGAAACGGAAGGCAAGGTAATCGGCTTTGCCGGCACGTGGATTGTATTGGATGAAGCCCATATTACCAATGTGGCGGTTCTGGAAGCATACCGGGGTTACGGCATCGGTAAAAAACTGACCGGGGCGCTGATGCAGTATGCAGCCAATCTGGGCGTAACGTATGCCACACTGGAAGTGCGCCGCAGCAATGAAAGGGCTCAGAACCTGTATAAGGGTCTTGGATTCCAGTATGTGGGCGTCAGAAAAAAGTATTATGAGGATAATGGGGAAGACGCTTTCATTTTCTGCTGCATTGCCATGCCCAGGCCCCAAGAGGATTTTGAAGAAGAAGAAACAGTGCATGAAGAAGCATGAAACGATAAAAAAGTTGAAAAAACACAGAAAAAGCACTTGCCAAGAATATGGAATAGTGCTATAATTCAAAAGATCACGCACGCGCGCTGATTTGCCGTTTGTGCCGGGAAACCGGTGGCCGGCAAAGGTGACGCTCGCGGAGGAAAATAACAAGGAGGAAACTCAAAATGGCTGTCAT
>JAFSGG010000002.1 GCA_017434775.1 Clostridia bacterium | reverse complement strand
TTCCACCAAGAAGGAACTGAAGGTTGAAATTTGCTCCAAGTGTCATCCGTTCTACACCGGCAAGCAGAAGCTGGTGGACACCGGCGGGCGTGTGGACCGCTTCAAGAAGCGTTTCGGCATCTGAAGCACATAAAAGCAGCATGGCTTTCAAAAAGCTTTGCTGCTTTTTGATTTTTTACGCCTGTAAAATGCGAAAATCTTCCTGTTTCAGCAGGGATTTGAGCGGTGTATATAGAATAATATCATGTTAATGGCGTATTTCGCCGGCGAATGAGAAAATTGCACGCATCACACATGCGGAAAGAGGTTATTATGGCTAAGAAAGAAAAAAACACCTGCCCCCGGGTGGATATTGGCGGTCAGGCCGTATTGGACGGCGTGATGATGAAAGCCCCGGATGCCATTGCGGTGGCGGTGCGCCGTCCGGACGGAGATATTGTGGTAAAGCGCGATAACTATGTATCCCCGGCTAAAAAGCACAAGTGGATGGGTTTGCCCTTCATCCGCGGCACGGTGAACATGGTGGATATGCTGAAAGTGGGCATGAACACCCTGGAATCCAGCGCCACGATGGTGGGGGAAGAACAGGTGGAAGAACCCAGCAAGTTTGAAAAATGGCTGGCTGCAAAGCTGGGCAAAAATGTGGATAAGGTAGTTATGACCGTGGCTGCGGTGCTGGCGGTATGTTTGAGCCTGGCCCTGTTTGTGTTCCTGCCCAACCTGGCTGTATTTTTCTTTCCCCAGAATGCCAGCGGCTGGATGCTGGTGCTGAAAAATCTGGTTTCCGGCATCGTACGTATTGCCATTCTGATTGCCTATATTGGCTTTTGCGGCCGCATTCCCGAAATGCGCAAGACCTTCCAGTATCATGGCAGCGAACACAAAACCGTTTACTGCAACGAACATCATCTGCCCCTGACGCCTCAGAATGCCCAGCAGTTTTCCACCCTGCATCCCCGGTGCGGCACCTCTTTCCTGGTGCTGACCTTTGTTTTGAGCATTCTGTTTTTCTCCATTATTGACGTGCTGGTGCAGGCTATCACCGGCTTTGATCTGGGCTCCAATTACCTCCTGCGCATTGTTTCCCGCATCGTGCTGCTGCCCTGCATCATGGGCATCGGCTATGAAGTGCTGAAGCTGCTGGCCCATAAGGAAGGCAAGTGGGTGGATATCCTGCGCTGGCCTGGCATGCAGATGCAGAGGCTCACCACCAAGCAGCCCACGGATGAAATGTGCGAAGTGGCCATCATTTCCATGAACGCTGCCCTTCACGGCCTGCCGGATGGGGAAAAGACGGAAGAAGGCTGGGTGGTATTGCATCAGGCCGATATCGACCGGCTGATCTACGGAAAGGAAGAAAAAGAGGAAGAACAGGCGTGAGGATCACGGTTTTTCAGGCACTGAAGATGGGGGAGGAAAGGCTTCTCCTTCATCAGGTGCCCGATGCACGTCTGGATGCGGAATATCTGCTGGCCGGGGTGCTGAATATGCCCCGGCTCTCTCTGTTATTGGAAAAGCTGCGCTTTTTGGCCGATGAAGAATGGACGGCGTATGAAGCCTTTCTTTTACGCCGGGAAAGCCGTGAACCTTTGCAGTATATTCTGCAGGAACAAAGCTTTATGGGCTTTTCCTTCCGGACGGATAAACGGGCGCTCATTCCCCGGAACGATACCGAGGCCGTCTGTGAAGAGACCCTCCGGCACATCCGGGGCAAGATGCAGGTATTGGACTTGTGTACCGGAACGGGGGCGCTGGGCATTGCCATCAAAAAGCTGCGGCCCGGCTGCAGCGTGACCCTTTCGGACCTGAGCGCAGACGCCCTTTCCCTGGCGAAAGAAAACGCACTGCGTTTGCAGGCGGATGTGCGCATTTTGCAGGGGGATCTGTTTGCCCCGGTTGCAGATGAACGCTTCCATGTGATCGTGTCCAATCCGCCCTATATTCCGCAGGGCTTGCAGGGAACACTGCAAAAGGAAGTGGAAAAGGAGCCGGCTATGGCCCTTTTTGCCGGGGAAGACGGACTTTCTTTTTACCGCCGCATCGCCCGGGAAGCACCTTTGCATTTAAATGAAAAAGGCGTGCTGGTATTGGAATGCGGGGATGACCAGGCGGCGGCTGTGGCAGCCCTGCTGGAAGGATCGTTCGAAGAGATCCGCATTTTCCGGGATATGGACGGCCATGAACGGGGCGTCAGCGCCCGCCTAAAATAACCCTTGGAGGGAGAAACCGTTGATAGTAGCCCGTTTTGAAGCCATGGAGGGCATGTACGAAGAAATGCAGGAAGCTTCGGCCCAGCCGGAGATCATTGCCGATGTACCAAGATGGCAGCATATCCTCAAGGAAATCAACCGTCTGGAACCGGCGATCCTGGCCTTCCGCCAGTACAAAGCCCTGCTTTCCGAAATAGAACAGGCCCGGGAAATGCTTTCCGATCCGGATCTGAAAGAAATGGCGGAACAGGAACTGAAAGACCTTTTGCCCCGGGAGGAAACGGAAAAAGAGCAACTGAAACGCTTCCTTATTCCCCACGACCCCAATGATGACCGCAGCGTGGTAATGGAAATCCGGCCTGGTGCCGGCGGCGAAGAAGCGGCCCTGTTTGCGGCCCTGCTTTTGCGCATGTATCAGCGCTACGCGGAGCGGAAGGGCTATCGCTTTGAGGCGGTGGATATTTCCGATACGGAGCTGGGCGGCGTGAAGGAAGCGGTGTTCACTTTGAACGGAGTGGGCGCATTCAGCCGTATGAAGTTTGAAAGCGGTGTGCACCGCATTCAGCGGGTGCCGGTGACGGAATCCGGCGGCCGCATCCACACCTCCACAGCCACGGTGGCTGTGCTGCCGGAAGCAGAGGATGTGGAAGTGGAAATCAAGCAGGAAGATATCCGCATCGATACCTACCGGGCTTCCGGACACGGCGGCCAGTACATCAACCGGACGGACTCTGCCGTGCGCATCACCCATATGCCTTCCGGCCTGGTGGTCACCTGTCAGGATGAAAAAAGCCAGCTGAAAAACAAGGAAAAGGCTATGAAAGTGCTGCGCAGCCGGCTGTATGAATTGTATCGTTCCCAGCAGGATGCAGC
>JAFSGG010000118.1 GCA_017434775.1 Clostridia bacterium | reverse complement strand
GCGAACTGCTGGGCGGCAAGGGCGCCAACCTGGCCGAAATGACCAAGATCGGCCTGCCCGTTCCCCAGGGCTTCACCATCTCCACCGAAGCCTGCACCCAGTACTATGAAGACGGCCGCCGCATCAATGATGATATCCAGGCCGAAATCATGGAAAACATCACCAAGATGGAAGAAATCACCGGCAAGAAGTTCGGCGACAAGGAAAACCCCCTGCTGGTTTCCGTGCGCTCCGGTGCCCGCGCTTCCATGCCCGGCATGATGGACACCATCCTGAACCTGGGCCTGAACGAAGAAGTGGTGGAAGTTATGGCTGCCAAGTCCGGCAATCCCCGCTGGGCCTATGACTGCTATCGCCGCTTCATCCAGATGTTCTCCGACGTTGTTATGGAAGTGGGCAAGAAGTACTTCGAAAAGCTCATTGACGAAATGAAGGAAAAGAAGGGCGTTGTCAACGACGTCGATCTGACCGCTGAAGACCTCAAGGAACTGGCCAACCAGTTCAAGGCCGAATACAAGGCTCAGCTGGGCACTGATTTCCCCTCCGATCCCAAGGTTCAGCTGTTCGAAGCCATCAAGGCCGTGTTCCGTTCCTGGGACAACCCCCGCGCCAATATCTATCGTATGGACCATGACATCCCCTACTCCTGGGGTACTGCCGTGAACGTCCAGATGATGGCTTTCGGTAACATGGGCGACAACTGCGGCACCGGCGTTGCCTTCACCCGTAACCCCGCCACCGGCGAAAAGGGCCTGATGGGTGAATTCCTCACCAACGCTCAGGGCGAAGACGTGGTTGCCGGCGTGCGTACCCCCATGCCCATCGCCAAGATGGCCGAAATCTTCCCCGACGTGTACAAGCAGTTCCTGGAAGTTTGCAACATCCTGGAAAACCATTACCGCGATATGCAGGATATGGAATTCACCGTTGAAAACGAAAAGCTCTATATGCTGCAGACCCGTAACGGCAAGCGCACCGCCGCTGCCGCCATCAAGATCGCCTGCGACCTGATCGACGAAGGCATGATCACCGAAGAAGAAGCCCTCATGCAGATTGACGCCAAGTCTCTGGACATGCTGCTGCATCCCACCTTTGACGCCAAGGCCCTGAAGGCTGCCCAGCCCGTCGGCAAGGGCATCGCTGCTTCTCCCGGCGCTGCTGCCGGCACCATCGTGTTCACCGCTGAAGATGCCGCTGAAAAGGGCAAGAAGGGTGAAAAGGTCGTGCTGGTCCGTCTGGAAACCAGCCCCGAAGACATCGAAGACATGAAGTATTCTCAGGGCATCCTGACCGTCCGCGGCGGCCAGACCTCCCACGCTGCCGTTGTGGCCCGTGGCATGGGTACCTGCTGCGTTTCCGGTTGCGGCGATATCAAGATGAACGAAGAAGAAAAGTACTTCACCCTGGCCGGTAAGACCTATCGCGAAGGCGACGTGCTGTCTCTGGACGGCTCCACCGGTAACATCTACGGCGAACTGATCCCCACCGTGCCCGCCGATCCCAACAGCGGTTACTTCGGCCGCATCATGGAACTGGCTGACAAGTACAAGACCATGGGCGTTCGCACCAATGCCGACTCTCCCGCCGACGCCAAGCAGGCTGTTGCTTTCGGCGCTCAGGGCATCGGCCTGTGCCGCACCGAGCATATGTTCTTCGATCCTTCCCGCATTGGCGCTTTCCGCGAAATGATCTGCGCCGAAACCGTGGAAGAACGCGAAGCCGCTCTGGCCAAGATCGAACCCATGCAGCAGGCTGACTTTGAAGGCCTGTTCGAAGCCCTGGAAGGCCATCCCGTGACCATCCGCTTCCTGGATCCTCCGCTGCATGAATTCGTGCCCACCGCTGAAGAAGATATCGAAGCGCTGGCCAAGGCTCAGGGTAAGTCCGTTGCCTACATCAAGCAGGTTATCAACGATCTGCATGAATTCAACCCCATGATGGGTCACCGCGGCTGCCGCCTGACCGTCACCTATCCCGAAATCGCTGCCATGCAGACCCGGGCTATCATCAAGGCCGCTCTGGCTGTGAATGCCCGCAATGAATGGAACTGCGTGCCTGAAATCATGATTCCCCTGGTCGGCGAACTGAAGGAATATAAGTTCGTGAAGAAGATCGTTGTGGAAACTGCTGATGCTCTGATCAAGGAAGCCGGCAGCGATATGCACTACGAAGTGGGCACCATGATCGAAATTCCGCGCGCTGCTCTGACGGCTGACGATATCGCCAAGGAAGCTGACTTCTTCTGCTTCGGTACCAACGACCTGACCCAGATGACCTTCGGCTTCTCCCGTGACGACGCCGGCAAGTTCCTGCCCAGCTACTATGCCAACAAGATTTACGAATCCGATCCCTTCGCTCGTCTGGACACCACCGGTGTTGGCAAGCTGATGGATATGGCCGTTACCCTGGGTAAGGGCGCCAATGGCAAGCTGCATTGCGGCATCTGCGGCGAACACGGCGGCGATCCCTCTTCCATCGAATTCTGCAACAAGATCGGCCTGAACCATGTTTCCTGCAGCCCCTTCCGCGTACCGATCGCCCGTCTGTCCGCTGCCCAGGCTGCCATCAAGGCCAAGAAGTAATTTCTAAAGTTTTTGTCGCCAGGCAATCATCTTGATCCCCCTTGGGGCAAACAGGATGATCCCCGGCCATGACAAAAAAAATCAGACCTTGGAGAAGAAATTCTCCAGGGTCTTTTTTATCCACATAGAGTTCAAACCTTGATACTACAAGGCTTTCAGCACTTAAAATTGTAATTTCAAGTGGTAAGTCGCCCTGAAAAATCTCCTGAAAATGAGGCCATTTATCATCCACAGGACGATAACGAAAATCGCCCCAAACGCGATAATGAGCCTTGC
>JAFSGG010000117.1 GCA_017434775.1 Clostridia bacterium | reverse complement strand
TCGCTGCGCTGCAGTCTTCTTGTCAGGTCTTCTTCCCGCCAGTCCACGCTGGTCAGGTGGAATTTCCAGCTGTGCACGGTTTCCGGATCCTTCAGATACCAGGGGGGCAAAAATTCGGCCAGGTGCCGGTCCCCGGCGGCGGCGATCCAGCCGTAGCGGTTGAACAGGTCCATCTTCACCATCTGGTTGGAGGAGAAATTGGAGTTCATCCAGTTATCGTCGTTTCCTTCGGAAAAGCCGGTGGCGGCGTATTTTTTGCAGAAATCCTTATACAGGGGCATCAGGTCGATCCCTTTATAAGAAGCGGAGGTGAGCCAGGTGAAGTGGTTGATGCCGGTAACGGTGGTGTACAGATCCTGGCGTTTCACGCCGTCAATGCCATGTTCTTTTTTCAGCATCTGGCACAGAAGGTGCTGGGTGCCGAACACTTCGTGGCAGCAGCCGTAGGCCTTGATGCCGGGAAACACGTGGTACAGCGTGCGGATGCAAAGGGACATGGGGTTTGTGTAATTCATGACGAACGCGTCCGGCGCATAGTCCCGGATGGCTTCGGCGATTTCCACAAACATGGGAATGGTACGCATGGCGCGCATGAAGCCGCCGGGGCCTACCGTATCGCCTACGGACTGGTAAACCCCCACCCGCTCTGGCAGGTGCACGTCGCTTTGCATTTCCTTGAAGGTGCCGGGCAGGATGGAAATCACCACAAAATCCACGCCGGTGAGGGCTTCCTGCAGCGTTTCGGGCACGGTGTAGTGCCATCTGGACACGGCGTCTTTGTGGGCGCTGATCTTTTCGCCGATAATCTGATTGCGCTTGGCCGCTTCGATATCGATATCGTACAGTCGCACTTCGCCGCACAGGTCTTTGTCCATGGCCAGGTCCATCATGAAGCCCCAGGCCCAGCCCCGGCTGCCGCCGCCGATGTAGGCGATTTTCAGGTTCTTGGCATCATACTTGTTCATAATAACCTCCGTTTATGTGAAAGAATGGGTGGATTTTACCGTGCCGTCCGGGCAGAAGGTGTAGGAAAAGCCGCAGGGCAGGGGAGAGAGCCGCTTGCCGGCATGGGTGATGATTGCTTGCCTGCCGTCGCTTTCTATCTGGTGCGTTTGGCCGTTCAGGTGATAGGTGAAGGTGTAGGCCGGGCCGCTCATAGCGGAAAACCGCAGCACCCCTTTGTGGGGAAAAATGCCGTACAGGTGGGTCAGGTATCCCAGGACGGCCAGGATGGTGGGGCCGTAGGCTGCCTGGGTTTCTTTCAGGGAGGCGGCTGCGGTAAAGGGGTCGTACTGCTGGGTGAAGGCGTAGCTGTTATTTTCCACGGCGGAAAACAGCTTTTCTGCCAGCAGGGGCAGGTATTTTTCCATGCCGTAGTTTTCCAGGGCAAATAGGACGCGCTGGTAGGTAAGCCCTTCGCACTGCCCGCTCCAGTTGTTTTCGGGAACATTCCGGAACAGGGGATCATCCGCCGCTACGGAAGGCAGGGGCAGGGGCGTCCAGAATTCCCGGGGGTTCAAAAGATGCTTTTCCACAAAGGCTTGCGCCATCTCCTTGGTGAAGCTTTCCCAGTACATGCAGCGCAGGTTATTGTGGGTGAGCACCGTTTGCCTTCTGCCGCCGGGGTACAGATCAAAACAAGCGGCCTTTTCCCTGTCCCACAGTTTTTCAATCAGGGCATGTTGCACGGCTTTGGCTTTTTGTTGCCATTCTTCTTGCCGGCCGTTTTTGAGGAGGTCGGCGATGTTCGCCAAAGTGCTGCGGCAGGAAAACGAAAAACTCATGATATCCATGGAGGCCATGGGGACAAAAGAATTTCCTTGTGGCGGCGCGTCTTCCTCCCACCAGCAGGGGGCGTCCCCGTAGCGCAGGGCGTTGTCTTCCCCGGTATCATACACACAGAAGGATTCCAGAACGCCGTCGCCGTCCGTGTCCCGGGTGTTGTGCAGCCAAGTGTCAAAACGGATCAGGCAGTCTTCCAGCTGACGCAGGTATTCCTTGCTCTCCCCCGTCAGGTAATACAGGTTCATGGCATGGAGGGGAAAACAAAAACCTTGTAATTTATTGAATTGGGGAACGATTTTGCCGTCCAGCAGAGCGATGGAGCCGGGCAGCCGGCCGTCCGGGCGCTGGTGTTCCATGAATAAAAGAATGTTGTTCTTTGCGGCTTCCGGATCATGGGGAAAATACATTTCGCCGCCCATGGGCTGGGTTTCCAGCCATATTTTTTCATAGCCGCCGCCTTCCACCAGCACTTTTCTGTTTTTGAAAAAGCGCAGGTTCTGCCGGGAGGCAAGAAGGGCCTTATCCCACATGGTTTGCAGGCGGCTGTCCGCACAGGCAAAGTGCTGGGCTACGTTTGGATGCATAGCGTATCTCCTTTGGTTTGTGATTCTATTGTACTTCTTTTTGTCCCAAAATGGAAGGGGAAAAGCCCATCTTTTCAATATTTCTTCTTTGTGATAAAATAAGGAAAACCCTTGAAGGAGGCAGCTTTATGAAGCTTTCCGATATCAATATCCGGGATCCTTTTGTGCTTTTACACGAAGGGGTGTACTATCTTTATGGCACCCGGGGGGCCACCTGCTGGGGGGAAGCCGACGGGTTTGACGTGTATGTGAGCCGGGATCTGGAAACCTGGAGCGACGCCATCGAATGTTTCCATAACGACGGCGGCTTTTTTGCCACAAAAAACTATTGGGCGCCGGAAGTGTATTTTGTAAAAGGTGCCTTTTATATGTTTGCTTCCTTTAAGGGAGAAAACATGTGCCGGGGTACGGCGGTGCTGAAAGCAGAAAGTCCGATGGGGCCGTTCCGTCTGCATTCGGACAAAACCGTGACACCCCGGGACTGGGAATGCCTGGACGGTACATTGTATCAGGACAGAAACGGGGATTGCTATATGGTGTTCTGCCACGAATGGGTGCAGGCCGGGGATGGGGAAATGGCGTATATCCGGCTGAAGGATGATCTTTCTGCCGCCGTAGGGGAAGCAAAGGTGCTGTTTCGGGCATCAGAAGCCCCATGGACAAAAAGGGTGCGCCATTCCAGCGGCAAAGAGGGTTATGTGACGGACGGGCCCTTTCTGTGGCGTACGGCGGACGGCACATTGCTCATGCTGTGGGCCTCTTTATCGGAGGGTGGATACACCCAGGGGGTGGCTGTCAGTGATAACGGGGAGATTACCGGCCGCTTTTCCCAGCTGCCGCCCCTGTTTGAAAAAGACGGCGGCCACGGCATGGTGTTCCGGGATTTGCAGGGACAATTGTGGCTTACCCTTCACAGCCCCAATGAGCATTTGCAGGAGAGGCCGGTTTTCTTTCCCCTTCGGGAGGAAAAGGGAGAGCGGATCCGGATGTAAAATTTTACCCGCCGGGGTGTGCGGCGGCTTTGGCTGTGGTATAATGTTTTGTAATGTTTAAAATCGGAACAAAAGGGGAAACACCATGAAAAAAGGATGGCTGATGCTGCTCTTTCTGCTGCTGCCGGTGATGGCATGGGCGGAATTGCAAGTGGAAATAGAAAGCCCTGTGATGGCTCTGGGGGATCCGATCGCCGTGCAGGTGATCGGCGGCGAAGGGGATTTGTGCCGCTACACCCTGTTGAAAGGGGAGAAGACCCTCTTTGAAGGGGCGGCCGTGCCCTATTTCGGCGGCATTCTGCATCCCCGGGAAGAAGGGGATTATACCCTGCTGGTTCACTGCGGCGAAGAAAGTGCCCGGGCGGAATTTACCGTATCTGCCCGGTACACAGCCGGCCCGGGCGGCGCGGCACAGGCTTCTGGCGGTTTGCACGTCAAAGGGTTCCGGGGCACGGTGATGCAGCAGGGGGATGTGCTTCAGGGGCAGATTCTGTCCGACGGCCCCTGGATGGCCCGGACGGATTGTGATTTTATTCAGCTGCAGGATAATTGCGGCGCTTCCGGGGATGTATTGACTGTGCTGGTGCCGCCGGCTTTTGAAAAACGGGAAGGAAATATTATTCTTACCAGCGGTACGGATACCCTGATCCTGCCTGTGCGGCAATTGGCCGTTCACGATGTGGAAGAGGAAGTGAGCTTTGAACCCATTACCGACGAAGTATTTATCGACGGCGAACGGGTGGACAGCTGGTTTGCGGAGGATACGGAAGCCTTTTTCTCCGTGGATGCCACCGGATTGTGGACCGTGGAAACGGAAGGGGATTTCCTGACGGTCACCCGGGAAGAAGGCGGCTTCACCCTCCGCGTGCAGCGGAGCGGCGAGGTGCAAAAGGGCAGCGTGAAAGTGACCTGCGGCTTGAAAGACGCCTATCTGTATGTCTTCAGTGTACCGGAAACCGCAGGCCCCGATGTGCTGGAGGTCTTTGCAGCAGAGGCTGAAAGGAAGGTCTGGCAGGAAATGACGGCGGAAGTGCGCACCACAGCCGATGCGGCCTTCCTGCAGGTGTCGGCGGCAGGCCATGATCAATTGCTGCCGGCAAAGGATTATGCCCGGGAAGAAGGCGGCGCGCTTGTGTGGCAGGTGCACGTACCCATGAAGGAAACCGGGGAACAGACCTTGCTTTTTGCTGCCCGGAATGAACAGGGCAGCGGCAAAAAGGCTACGCTTCCTGTGATCGTTCTGCCGGAGGATGAATGGTTCCTTGGCGAAGAAGCGCGGTTCATCACCGCCCGGGATTATCATCATCTGCAGTTCACCGCCGTTTCTTCGGCGGACAAAGTAACCCTGACGGATGGCCGGGGGAATACCCTGGCGGAATATACCGCAGCCGATGCCCGGCTCACCCCGGCAGGTCCGGAAGGCCAGGAAAACCGGTATCTGACCTGGGATTTGGTATTGCCGGGAGATATGCTGCCGGAATATCTGCTGATGGGGGATGAACGCATTCCTGTCGCCGTGCAGACGGTATTGACCCCGGACGATATTCAGCTTCACAGCCAGACGGACGGATGGTGGCGGGATAAAAAGTATTCCATCAGCCAGCTGGAACAGTCCGGCTGTGCGGTGTTTACCCTTTCCCATGCCCTGCAGCTGCTTGGTTACACCGGGGAAGAAATCCGGCCGGAAACCCTGGCAAAAACCTATGCCGTGGCCCTGATGAAGGACGGCAGCGGTACCATGAATTCCACATTGGTTGGCCGGGCCGGAGATGATTTCAAATTCAAAACCCGTTATCAGCTGTATGAAAACACCTCCGTCATTCAGGATAAAGCCCGGGGCGGCGCCGTATTTTCCTTCTCGGTGGTGAACGGGCATATTGCCTGTGTGGCCCGGGTGCTGGAGGAAGAGGGCAAGTGCCTGATTATCGATTCTGCGCCTTCCGCCACCTTTGAACGCAAAGGGGACGAGCCGGTGTACATCCGTTTGCCGGACGGCGCATTCAAAGCGGTGGACAGCCCGGCGGAAATTCCCGGGGTTTCCTACTGCATCGAAACGGACAGCTTCAGCTGCGCCGTGTACTATATGGATCTGAAATATGTGGCCCGCCGGGGTGTGCGGCTGATTGGGCCGGAATGAAGGAGATATGAACCCATGCGCATGCGTGTGAAAAAATGGGCCAAGCCGGAACTGGCGGCCTGTCCCTATTATGTGGACCTGCCGGAGGAAAAGCGGGGAAAGTGGCGTTCCTGCTTTGCAAAGGAAGCGCCTTTCTATGTGGAGCTGGGCTGCGGCAAATGCGTGGCGACCAGCCGGATGACCCTTGACAACCGGGACATCAATTACCTGGCGGTGGATATTTCCCGGAACATTCTGGGGGTGGCCCGGCGGAATTTTGAGGCGGTTTACGGCGATGAACCGGTGGATAATGTGACGCTGACCCATTTTGATATCATGTGGATTGATAAATACCTGTGCGAAGCGGACAAAGTGGAAAGGATCTATATTTCCTTCTGCAATCCCTGGAACCAGCGGCCGGCCCATTACAAGCGGCGGCTGACCCACACAAGGCAGCTTTTGCAATACCGGCACTTCCTTGTGCCTGGTGCGCAGATTTATTTTAAGACGGACGATGATCCTCTGTTCAAAGCTTCCTTGCGGTATTTTGAGGAGGCAGGTTTTCGGATCATCTACCAGACGGAGGATCTGCACGCCTCCGGTTTCACCCCCAATTACGTCAGCGAGCACGAGCAGTTTTTCTCCGATCAGGGCATCAAAATCAAGTTCTGCATAGCACAAATGGAAGAGATGAAACCAGATACCACAAATGCCGAAAACGAGGGCCCGGAAACATGATTTCCGGCCTTCTTTTTTTGCTTTTCTAAATCTTGTGGCAGGAAAAAGGGAACACACAAGATGCAGTTTTTGTCCTTTGTCAAGCTTTTTGAAAACAGCACAAAACAGAGATTTGTAATTGTGCGACACACCCGGAAGGGATGCCAAGACATTTTTGGAAAATGTGCGCAATTGCTGGGTTTCCGGGAAAAGAAAGTGAAAAAAATCGTAAAAAAAAGTGAAAAATGGCTTGAAAAAAGCTTGCAATTTTTGCAAAGATGCTTTATAATGTGACTGTTGTCTGTTTATGGGATGAAGCGGTAAGTTGCCGTTCCGGCCAGAACGGGTAATTATCGCGGACCAGCCGGGGCACGACCCCGACGAACGGACTCGGGCCGCAGGAAAATCCTGCGGAAGGCGACGGGCTTTGCTGAGGAAACGCTCCCTGCGAAGCGCAATCTCCTCAGTCGAAAGACTCCCCCCGTCAGCCGTGAGTACGAAAACAATAGGAGGTAATCACATGGCCAGCCAGAAAATCCGCATCAAGCTCAAGGCGTACGAACACAACCTGATCGACCAGTCCGCCGAGCGCATTGTGGAAACCGCGAAGCGCACCGGTTCCCGCGTGTCGGGTCCCATCCCGCTTCCCACCGAAAAGGAAATCGTTACGATTCTCCGCTCTCCGCACAAGTATAAGGACAGCCGCGAGCAGTTTGAACGCCGCACGCACAAGCGCCTCATCGACGTGCACAATCCCAACCCCCGCACCGTGGACGCCATGATGAAGCTCGATCTGCCCGCTGGCGTCGAGATCGAAATCAAGCTGTAAGGCAGGAGGGTAATTATGAAGAAGGCAATCGTTGGTAAGAAGCTGGGTATGACCCAGATCTTCCTGCAAGACGGCCGCCTGGTGCCCGTCACCGTTATCCAGGCCGGCCCCTGCACCGTGGTGCAGAAGAAAACCATGGAAAAGGACGGCTACGAAGCAGTTCAGTTCGGCTTCGACGCCATTCCCGAAAACCGCGTGGAAAAGCTTGTGAACAAGCCCGAAGCCGGTCACTTCAAGAAAGCGGGCGTCGCTCCCATGCGCACCCTGCGTGAATTCCGCCTGGACGACAGCGCTTCCTACGAAATCGGCCAGGAAGTGAAAGCCGACATCTTCGCCGAAGGCGAAAAGGTGGACATCAGCGGCATCACCAAGGGCCACGGTTTCACCGGCGCCATCTACCGCTGGAATCAGCACACCGGCCCCATGGCCCACGGTTCCAAGTATCACCGTGGTCTGGGCTCCATGAGCGCTAACTCCGATCCTTCCCGCGTGTTCAAGAACAAGCACATGCCCGGCCATTACGGCGTGGAAAAGGTGACTGTTCAGAACATCGAAATCGTGAAGGTTGATGCCGAACGCAGGCCTTCCTTGGGGCCGGGAACAGCACCGTGCACCAGCAGCAGGCTGCGTTCGGCATCAACCTTCACGATTTCGATGTTCTGAACAGTCACCTTTTCCACGCCGTAATGGCCGGGCATGTGCTTGTTCTTGAACACGCGGGAAGGATCGGAGTTAGCGCTCAT
>JAFSGG010000116.1 GCA_017434775.1 Clostridia bacterium | reverse complement strand
GTTCACGCCTTCCTTCCATGGCCTTGGCCAGGGTTACTTCATCGGCGTATTCCAGATCGCTGCCCACAGGAACGCCGTGGGCAATGCGGGTCACCTTCACGCCCATGGGCTTGATGAGCCGGGCGATATAGGCAGCCGTGGCTTCGCCTTCAATATCCGGGTTGGTGGCCAGGATCACTTCCTGAATATCTTCCGCACCCAGCCGGGACAAAAGTTCCCGGATGCGGATATCTTCCGGGCCGATGCCGTTCATGGGAGACAGGGTGCCCCCCAGCACATGATACAGGCCTTTATAATCCCGGATGCGCTCCATGGCTGCCACGTCCCGGGCATCCCGGACAACACAAAGCTGACCGTTCTGCCTTTCTTCATTGGCGCAGACGGAGCAATATTCTCCTTGGGTATAGTTACCGCAGCGCAGGCAAAAATGCAGCGCTTTGCGGCCTTGCCACAGGGCAGCCGCCAGTTCCCGTACGTCATCTTCCGGCATGGCGGCAATATGATACGCCAGCCTCTGGGCGCTTTTTTGCCCAATGCCCGGAAGCCTTGAAAGCTGCAGGGCAATCCGGGCAATGGGGTCCATATGTTCACTCATCAGAACAGGCCGCCCATACCGGCGGGAGCCATGGCGCCCATGGTGTCTTCCCGGGTCTTTTCGCCTTCGCGCAGGGCTTCGTTCACCGCCGCCATGATCAGATCCTGCAGCATTTCCACGTCATCAGGATCCACGGCTTCGGGCTTGATGTTGATTTCAAGCAGTTCACGCTTGCCGGAAACCTTCACATTCACCATGCCGCCGCCGGCGGAAGCTTCGTATACCTTGGCGTCCAGTTCTTCCTGGGCTTTCTGCATCTGTTCCTGCATTTTCTGGGCCTGACGCATGAGCTGCTGCATGTTGGGGCCGCCGAAGCCGCCGAATTGATTACGAGCCATAAGAATATTCCTCCTCATATTGAACGGATAGATGTATCCATATATTTTCAATTTATTATACCACGGAAAGCGGCCCTGTGTAAAGAACGAAAGTGGTCATTTCCCTTGTCAAAGCAAGGAGAAAACGATATAATAGAGCAAGGATAAAACAGCATAGGGAAAGGAGTGCGTTTTATGGCGCAGCACAGGATCATCGAAAAAGGTCCCCTGCTGGATGCAAAAGGCAGGCTTACAGAGGCAGGGTATGCCACCGCTCTTATTAAGGAATACAACAGAAAAAACATCGCCGCTCATAAACTTCGCATCAAGGAATGGGATTATTACCTGATCCAGAGCGATCTGTTTGCCCTGGCCCTTACCATTGCCGATAACGGTTACATGGGCATGGACAGCATTTCCTTTCTGTGGCTGGGGGAAAATCCAAGGGAAAAAACGGTATCAAAAATCGTACCTATGACCTTGGGCAAAAGGAACCTGCCCCCCACCAGCGAGGCGGGGGATATTGCTGTAAAAGGGAAGGGCTATGCCATCACTTTCCAAAACGACGGCAAAAAACGCAGGCTTTATGGACACATGGAGGATTTCAGCGGCGGAAAACCCATTCTCTTTGACGTGACCCTCACCGATGTGCCCCGGGACAGCATGGTGATCATCACCCCCTACAAGGAAAACGAAAAGGCTTTTTATTATAACCAGAAGATCAATTGCCTGAAGGCAGAGGGACGGGTGGAATTCGAGGGCGAAGAATATCTCTTTGCTCCGGCCCATTCCTTTGGGGTGCTGGATTGGGGCAGAGGGGTGTGGACGTACAAAAACACCTGGTATTGGGGCAGCGCTTCGGGGGTGATTGGCGGCATTCCCTTTGGGTTCAATATTGGCTACGGTTTTGGGGATACTTCAGCGGCTTCCGAAAATATGCTCTTCTATGACGGTGTGGCCCATAAACTGGATCAGGTCACCTTCCATATTCCTGAGAAAGACGGTAAGTGTGATTTCCTGTCGCCCTGGACGTTTACATCCAATGACGGCCGGTTTGAAATGGATTTTGAGCCCATCATCGACCGGGCGGCGCTGATTGATCTGAAAGTGCTTTGCTCCGATCAGCATCAGGTATTCGGCTATTTTACGGGAAAAGCCGTGCTGGATGACGGCAGGGTGCTGGAAGTGAAGCGCATGCTGGGTTTTGCGGAAAAAGTATTCAATAAATGGTGAAAAAACGGCGTTTTCCCGGAAGGGGAATGGCCATCATGAATGCATACAATAAAGAACGCACTGGCTTACCGATGCATGGGGAAAGCCGGTGCGTTCTTTTTTACAGACTGGCATTGTGCACAGCCGGATTCTTTATTCTTCCAGAATAAATTCCCAGTTATTTGCGATGGCAGACGGCATCATTTTACCCAGCGTTTCTCCGTCGCGCATCAGTTCCTTTTTGCCGAAATGGAAGAAAAAGAATTCGCCTTTCTGATCGTTGTATCCCAGTTGGAATTCCAACTCTCCCTTGAAATAAGGGAAAACGGGTTTCAGCCGCTTGTCAATTTCCCAGACAAAGGCAGAATCGGATTTGGCGATGCAATCGATGATCCATTTTTCCTGTGCTTCAAACCATGCCCAAAAGGCTTTTGCGGCCTCTTCGTTCATTTTTTTCGCGAAGAAGAACATCGGATGGCCTCCTTTGAATAAATGTACTTGCTTTGGGGTTCAGGCGCCGGCTTTCTTGCTGCGAAGAAACAGGGACACCAGATCCACCACCGCTTCCAGCAGCAGGCAAATGCCGGTAAAAATCCACAGGGCGGCAGGCTTGGAGAAGGGATTCCACAGGATTACAAGGCCCACAGCCAGAGCCAGCAGCGCGCTGGCAGCAGCCCAGATGGTCTGTTCGTGCTTGGCGCGCAGCATATCCACCGTGCGCTGCACCTTGAAAAAGCCCATGACCAGAATGATCACGCCGTACAGGGTGGGCAGGGAGGGAAGGATGTTCAGCAGCTTCTGGGAACCCAGCATGCAGAACATGCCGGCAGCCACCAGGATCAGCGCCTTAGCCAGGTTCTGTTCCTTTGCGGCAGCGGCAGGCTCGGCGCGCAGATACTTCACCGCGCACAGAATGCCGCGCACCAGCAGCAGAATGCCGGTGATGATGATGGCGATGTTTGTGAAATTCACCGGCTGAATCAGCAGCACAATACCAATTACCATTTCCAGCAGGCTCATCAGCAGGATGGGCCATTTTTTCTTCAGAAAAGTCATAGTACACACCTCTTTGTTTTATCGATGATCGTATAACACAGTATACACGAAAAACAGCGGTTTGGCAAGGGAGACCCGGTAAAAGGTGGTGTCATAAACAGCACATATCCGCAGGATCGGGCCCCTGATAATGGGGCTGTTTCCGGCCGTCCAGCACCATACCCATATAAGAATCAGCAATGAGCACGCCGCCCTTTGCCGCTCGGATGCGCACCGGAAGCGGGGTGGAAAGCCGGCCGGTCTGCCGGCCCCGGGGGTTAAATTGCAGCACGCTGCCATGGCAACCCATCATCAGGCTGCCGGACGGCAGGGCACACAGGCATAGAGGCGCATGGGGGAAGGCGGCGGCTTCTTCCGTGACGCCCCGGGGGGAAATATGCAGTAGCCGGGAAGAAAGCACTTCATCGCCCATGGCGCACAAAACCGCCAGGCCGTCCGGCACAAAACAGACGCTGATACAGGCACCGGCCACCCGGATTTTTTGCACACAGTGCAGCTCCTGATTCAGAACCAGCACTTCCCCGGCGGCACTGCCGGCAATGGCCAGGTATTTTCCGCAGGGGCTCAGGGCAAAATCTCTTGGATAGCTGCCCGCAGGCACGGAAAAACACAGCGCTCCGTTTTCCGGGGAAAAAGCGCACAGGCTGTCGGTTTCCCGGCTCAGGGCACAAACAAACGGACCAAAACCCGCCATGGCGCAGACGCCCCGGGGTAGGGGAAAATCAAAAAGCATGCGGCTTTTTTTCGGGCAGATGCAATAACCCGTCTGTTCTCCGGCAGCGTACAGGCAGGCGCCTGTCTGGCACAGTGCAAAGCAGGGCGGCGTGACGGGCGGCCCCTGCTCTTTTCTCAGTCCCATGGTTCCATCTGCAATCCAAAGTGCCATATATTTTCCCTCCCCCCTTCTTCCAGCGTATGCAGAAGGAGGGAAAAGGGTCAGGGGCGGAAACAGCGGCTGACAGCCGCCAGGAATACACAGATCAGTCCCGGCGCGGCGTAATAGGGAAGGCCTGTCAGGGTGTACAAAAAAAGCAGCAGCAATCCGTACAGGGCATACCGCCGGGCTTTATGGGGCTGGAAGATGATGCGCAGTACATTTTTGAAGGGAATGTGCTTTTGTTTTTCTTTTCCCAGCTCCACCAGCTGCCGGTCTGTGGCTGGGGCGGCATTGCCCAGCAGATGAACCAATTGTTCCCGGCTGATGAAACGGACGGGCAGCTTCTTTTCTCCCTGGGTTTGGGCGGCGCCGTCAATGGTGCAGGGTGCACAAAGCCACAGGGCAGCGGCCTTTTCCTGCAGGGCTGCCCGCTGCAAAAAAAGCACATCCCGGGCAGAAAGGCTGGTACAGGCAGGAGCCTGGAAGAAGGAGAGCAATAGTCTTTCCTCCCCCTTCTTGCAGAGCACGCCATGCCCGGTCATTCTTTCCAGCACCAGGTTTTCCGCCAGGGAAAGGTGCAGGGCGGCTTCAAAATGGGCTTTCTCCGGGGCGGAAAACAAAAGTTTTTCAAGCAGCAGTTCGCCGCCGATGCGCCGGCGCAGCTTTTGTTCCTTTCGGGCAAGGCGGTGATCCCTTGTTTTGTGGCGCAGCATCAGGCACAGGCCCCACAGGCCAAAGCCCGCGATCAGCGCCTGCAGCCGCACGCCCCACAGCAGCATGAACCAGCATAAGCAAAGGGCCAGTACCAGCAGGCAGAAGCCGATGGCGTCCATTTTTTCCCGGAAGGAATTTTTCAATAAATATTCCTGCATTTTTTTTGCCCTCCTCTTTTCATCATGCCCAAAATGCGGTATAATATGGGCAGGAGATGAAGAATATTGCAGCGCATTGGTATATTGGGAGGATCGTTTGATCCCATTCATGAAGGACATCTGGAATTGGCCCGGCATGCAAAAGCAATGGCGGGGCTGGATCTTGTCTATATGTTGCCCATGGCGGATCCTGCCCATCGGGAAACCCATTCCCATGCCCGGCATCGGCTGCAGATGTGCCGCCTGGCCTTGGAAGAGGAAGAAGGTATTCTGCTTTCCGAGGCAGGCATGCAGGAAAAAGTGCGCTATACGGTGGAAACCCTCAAGATCATCCAAAAACAGCATCCGGGGGATGCGCTTTATTTCATCATCGGGGCGGACAAGCTGCCTTCCTTGCCCTATTGGCAGGGTGCTCAGGAGATTTTTGCATTGTGCGAAATTCTGTGCTTTCCCCGAAAAGGTATTTTTACCGGTGAAGCCATTCAGCGGGCAGAACAGGCAGGAGCCCGGGTGCATTTGCTGGGCGTGAAGGAAGCGCCGTTTTCCTCCACCCTCATCCGCAGCCGTACCGCCCGCTATGAAGACGCTCCCGGCATCAAAAAAAATGTGCTGTGCTACATGGCGGAGAACGGCCTGTACCGGGAAGACCTTTTGCCCCGCATCCGGGAAATGATGAGTGCCCATCGTTTCCGGCACACGCTGGGGGTGCAAAAGGCAGCCATCCATCTGGCGGCTGTGCACCATTTGCCCGTGCAAAAAGCAGCGCTGGCAGCCCTTTTGCATGATATCGCCAAGGGCATGGATCAACCGGAACTGGCCCAACTTGCCGAGCATTACCACCTGGTGGATACCGAAAAAACGTTGATGATCGGCGCCGTGCTTCATGGCCCCGTGGGGGCATGGCTGGCGCAGAAACAATTTGGCATTCAGGATGAAGACGTTCTGAATGCGATCCGTTCACACACCACCGGCCGGGTGGGCATGACGCCCTTTGAAATGGCAGTGTTTGTGGCGGATGCCATCGAAGAGGGCCGGGAGGATTACCCCGGGCTGCAAAAAATCCGCTGGCTGGCGGAAAAATCCCTGCCCTGTGCGGTGCTTTGCTCCATTGAGGGCACCCGGAAGTACATTGAAAGCCATGACGGAAGGGAACTGGACGCCTCCTCGCTGGCAACGGAAGAATATATCCGCTCCCTTTTGTCAAAACAGGAAAAACAATGGATGTGCGCATCCATCCCATAAATGAAAGGAGACTCCTTATGGAACAGACGACCCTTGCTCAAAAGATCGCCGGTATCCTCAACGACAAAAAAGCCAAAGACATCAGCGTGCTCCATGTGGCGCACCTGACGGTTATCACCGATTATATGGTCATCGCTTCCGGCCGCTCCTCCCTGCAGGTGAAGGCTCTGGCCGACGAAGTGGACGATGCCATGGCCATGGAAGGCATCCAGCTGCGCTCCAAGGAGGGCAATGCCGAAGGCAGATGGATTGTGCTGGACTACGGCACGGTGCTGGTGCATATTTTCCATCCCGAAGACCGGGAATTCTATCGCCTGGAAAAATTGTGGGATGATGGCCAGAACCGGGTGGAACTGCCCTTTGACCTGGAAGACTGATAAAATATGAATATTATGATCTATACGCACAAGCGTAATTTTGACGTGCAAAAAGCCGAGCGCTTTTTCAAGGAACGCCGCATTCCCTATCAGCTGGTGGATCTGAAAAAGCATAAACTGGGGCAGAAGGAACTGCAGTTGTTCATCCGGAGAATCGGGGCGGTGAATTTGGTGGATAAAACCCCGGAAACTCTGTCCCTGCCCATCGGGCATACGGATGATGTGCAGTACATCACGGAAGAACTGCTGCTGCATCCCAGCTTCATCAAGACCCCCATCGTGCGTAACGGTGAAAAATGCACCCTGGGCGCCGATGAAAAAACCTGGTTGGAATGGATTCAGGCCGGAAAATGAGATGCGGCTGGAAAGCTACTGGTAAAAAGCTGCATGATAAAAAAAGGAAGCCGAGGATGGCTTCCTTTTACTTGTATAGAGAAAGCAGCAAGCAACACGATCAATATCGCTCGCTGTTGCAATGAAAGACTGCCGCTTCTTTCTCCTTTCGTTTGCTGGCTGTAAGTGCATTTTGCCGGATCAGAAACCGGTGTACAGCCTGCCTTTGCCCACGCTGTCCACATGGATGAAAACGTCCATGTATTCCACGCCGTCCTTTTCGTATTCGTATTCAAAGCAGGGGATGATTTCCGGGGAATGGTTTTCCTTGAAGCCGTTGGTGCCAAGGTATTCCATGATCAGCTTGTACGCCGTGGGGATGCGCTCAAAGGGGGCCACAAAGGGTTCCCGGATAGAGATCACGGCGTAATCGGCGCTGGGCTGGGCGGAGATTTCTGTGCCGCCGCAGGTGGGTTCAAACCCTTCCGGCAGAATGCAGGCGGCCACATAGCCCCGCAGGCTGAACCGGTTTTTCTGCTCCGGGGAAACGAAGGGGAAATCCCAGCCGATCATTTTCTGCTGTTCTTTGGGCAGGGCTGCATAGCTGCTTTTCTCCGCCCAGCGGCGCATGTATTGCTGCACGTCGTCCTCGCAGTTGGGGGAGATGATCACATACCGTGCTGTGCGCAGGGCAGCCACCGTGCGGATTTCCACGGCGGAATAAATGGCGGCGTGGGCGGTCAGATCTTCCCGCAGCAGCGCATCCAGTTTTACGGAGAATAAATCGCTGATTTCCAATAACTTCTGCACATCGGGAAGTACTTCGTCCCCTTCCCATTTGCTGATGGTCTGCCGGGATACCTCCATCTTCTCCGCTAGTTGCTCCTGGGTCATGCCGGCCATTTTCTTGCGCAGGTGCTGCAGGTTTTGTCCGAAATACATGGGCGTTCCTCCTCGCTCTTTGATGGCATCAGTATACCGGAAAGGCGGTTTTCGTTCCACCAATTCAGTTTTGCACTTTTCAGCAGAAATGTCAACCGGCAAGGGCGAAATCATGAGAGCGGATTCGGAAGAACGAAGCAGGGGGCTCCGCGCCCCCTGTACCCCTGCGGCAGGGAGTTCCTCCCTGCACCCGGTAGGCGAAGTAGTAGTATTGATAAACAAGCAATTTCCGCCCGAAAGGGGAAAAGACGGCAGAAAACGGAATCAACCAAGGAAACTGTTGGCCAACGGACATCACCGAAGGAAACGAACGAAACAAGCTCCACGGGCACAATGAAAATAATAAAAAAGACCGACGTGGAAAGTGAACTTTCCCGTCGGCTTTTTTTTATTTTCCCCGGATGCAGAGCATCCGGTTGGCGGCGGAACGCCGCCCAGCCCGTGGGGTGATGGTGCCGCTCCCACGCTGTAATATTCCTGTTATCACTTGTCAAACACATTTCTGTGCGCTGCAGCTTCAGCGGCACATTGCTGGCAGAAGCGGTTAACTACTTCCGCAGAATGGGTGCAGGGACAATGTCCCTGCTGGGGTGTGGGGCAACGCCCCATAAACGTTCTCCCAATTTCCAGCGGCACATTGTTTGCAGAATCAACCATCTACATCCGCAGGAAGGGTCCAGGGCACTGCCCTGGTGGGGCGAAACCCCGCGAAGGTTCCCCAAGCAAAAACCCGGCAGAAAGCCTGCCGGGCGTGAAAGTGTATGGAATTAGTAAGCCTTGGCGAAGTACATGACCTTGTCGGCCTTTTTGCCGCAGCAGACGCAGGTATCGCCGATGGGGGTCTGATCGAAGGGCATGTTGCGGCTGGTAGCGCCGGTTTCTTCCTTGATCTTGTCTTCGCAGGCGCGGTCGCCGCACCACATGGCCCGGGCATAGCCGCCGTTGACCTGTTCCTTCAGTTCGTCATAGGTGAAGACGTCCTTGGTGTGGCTGAGGCGGAAATCGTCGGCCAGCTTGTACATATTCTGCTGGATATCGTTGAGCAGGGCCTTGATGCCTTCGGCCAGGTTGCTAAGCGGAATGGTGGTCTTTTCGAAGGTGTCCCGGCGCATGACGGTGGCCACGCCGTTTTCGATATCCCGGGGTCCCATTTCCACGCGGACGGGCACGCCCTTCAGTTCCCATTCGTTGAACTTCCAGCCGGGGGACACGTTATCCCGGTCATCCAGCTTCACGCGGATGCCGGCGGCCTTGAGGGCAGCGAACACTTCGTCGCACTTTTCCATTACGCCGCCCTTATGCGCTGCGATGGGCAGAATGACCACCTGATAGGGGGCGATCATGGGGGGCAGCTTCAGGCCGCGTTCGTCGCCGTGGGTCATGATGATGTCGCCGATGAGACGAGTGGAAACGCCCCAGCTGGTTTCGTGGCAGTATTCCAGCTTGCCTTCCTTGGACAGGTACTGCACTTCGAAGGGCACGGAGAAGTTGGTGCCGAAGTTGTGGGAGGTGCCGGCCTGGAGAGCTTTGCCGTCCTGCATCATGGCTTCCACGGAATAGGTGGCCCGGGCACCGGCGAACTTTTCCTTATCGCTCTTGCGGCCGGCATATACCGGGATGGCCAGGTTTTCCTGGCAGAACTTCTGGTACACGTTCAGCATCAGCTGGGTTTCTTCTTCAGCTTCTTCGGCGGTGGCGTGGACGGTGTGGCCTTCCTGCCACCAGAACTCAGCGGTGCGCAGGAAAGGACGGGTGGTCTTTTCCCAGCGCATGACGGAGCACCATTGGTTGTACTTGAGGGGCAGGTCGCGGTAGGACTGTACCCACTTGGAGAACATGGTGCAGAAAATGGTTTCGCTGGTGGGGCGAACGGCCAGACGTTCCTGCAAAGGTTCGGTGCCGCCCTGGGTGACCCAGGCTACTTCGGGGGCAAAGCCTTCCACATGATCCGCTTCCTTCAAAAGGAGGGATTCGGGGATCAGCATGGGCATGGATACGTTTTCGTGGCCGGTTTCCTTGAACATACCGTCCAGCTGGTCATGGATCAGTTCCCAGATGCGGTTGCCGTAGGGCTTGAGGGCCATGCAGCCGCGGACAGGGGTGTAGTCCATCAGGTCGGTCTGGGTAACCACATCGGTATACCACTGGGAGAAATTTTCATCCCGGGGGGTGATGTGCTGTACAAATTCCTGTTTCTTTTCCTTTGCCATAATTATCCCTCCAAAAAATGAACCCTTCGTCCTTGCAGGGACGAAGGGATGCTTCGCGGTACCACCTTGCTTGGCGC
>JAFSGG010000115.1 GCA_017434775.1 Clostridia bacterium | reverse complement strand
GACCAACAAGTAAAAACTCATTCCAGAATTAACTGTCGTTCTTTCCTCTTTCTCTGTATCGTTTTCAAGGTTCGCTGCTCGCTCTTCCCGGCCTTTCAGGACCGTTCCGCAGCGCGCTTGATTATAATATCACCTTCCTTCCTAATTGTCAACACCTTTTTTCAAAATTTTTTCACTTTTTTTCAATCTTTTTTCCTTTCCCCAAGATGCTGTGGTATCTGGTAAGGCATCACACAATCCCTACATTTTTCCGCGCAAAGATTACCAGTTTACAGGCTGGAGACAAGCCGCATAATAGCAAAGGGTGAACAAAATGACGGGAATGAAAAAGATGGAAGGCATGCCGGTCATCGTGGGAGGGAAAAGGAGCGGCCAGGTGATCCGGGCCGTGCTGAACCGGGACGGAAGAGCCGTGCGCGGCCTGCTGATCCGCAGCGGATATCTGGGCCCGCGATGGCTGGAGCGCAATCAGATCCGGGTGCTTGGCAAAGTATCCGTCATTGCAGAGGGGAAACCCGGTAAACCGCCCCGGGATACGGACTACAAATTGTTCAGAGTATCCGATGCCAACGGGGAACGGCTGGGCATTGTAACCGATGCGCTGATCTGCGAAGATACCCTGCGGGTTGCCGCCCTGGAAATCTCCTCCGGCCCCATGGACGACCTGATCGACGGCCGATGGTACGCCACCGCCTTTTCCGTGCTGCCGGGCAACACCACCGGACACGTGACCGTATTTTGTGAAGGAAAGGGGGTGAAGCAATGAGCAAATGCGTAACCGCCGCCATGCTGGGCTTTATGCTGGGCGTAAAATGCCGCAAATGCACCGGCAAAATGTGCAACAATCATTTGAAAAAGCAGGCCATGAAGCTGATGGGCCTGAAATGAGGAGGGAGAAAGCGCCATGGCTGCTACGCTGCAAAGCCGGATACACGCCGGAAAAGGAAAAGTTTTCTGGCTGGTGATACCGGCCGCACTTTTGCTGCTGGCCTGGCCGCCGATACGCGGCGTGCTGGGGCAAGTAGCCCTGGCGCTGCTCCTGACCGCTGCCTGCCTGCCGCTGCACAAAAAACTGGCCACCCGGCTGCCGGAAAATGCTGCGGCACTGATCAGCCTGGCAGGCATCGTATGCATTGTCATCGGAGCCATTGTGCTGGTTCTGCCCCAGTTGATCCGGCGGATTTATCTCCTGATCGGCCAGTTGCCGGGGCTGATTGCCTCCCTGCAGGATATATGGAAGCAAATCAGTCAAGCAGAATGGTTCCGCGCCCTGAACCTGGATACCAGCCTGCCAAATAACTGGCTGGCCGGTATGGGGGATTTTGCCGCCCGGGAAGCGCCGCGGCTGCTGGCAAGACTGGCCGGCAGCGTGGAGATTATCAGCCGGGCTTTTTTAGCGCCTGTTCTTTCCTATTATTTTTTACGGGACCGGGCCTATTTTTCTTATCAGTTCAGCCTGCTGATTCCGGTGAAATACCGCAAGACCAGCCTGAAAATTCTACGGGAGATGCGCAGGGAACTGGGCAGCTATCTGCGGGGGCAGGTGATGATTTCCCTGGCCGTGGCGCTCCTTACCACCCTGGGCCTTTTTATACTGGGGATTCCCAGCTTTATTGCGCTGGGCGTTGTGATGGGCATTTGTGAAATGATTCCCTACATCGGGCCGCTGATCGGCGGCATTCCGGTGGTGTTGTTTTCCCTGCCGCTGGGACTGAACCGCACGCTCTGGGCCGTAGCGCTGGTGATTGTGGTGCAGCAGGCGGAAGGGTATTTTCTCTCTCCCCGGCTGATGGCAGGAGCGGTGGCACTGCACCCGGTGTACATTCTTCTGCTGCTTACCGGCGGCGGATTGGTGGGCGGCCTGGCAGGGATGATGATCGCCATTCCCCTGTTTGTATGCGCAAGAGGCGCCGTGCGTATTATATATGTAGAAAAACAGCCAGAAAAAATTGTAAAATATTTGGGAAATGACAAGGTATGACATATTTCTACCAGAATTCAGCCTTGCGGTGACAGGCATTTTCGTGTATAATAATGGGTATGAAAGAGAGGGGGCTTGTCTCAATGAACGACAACACCACCAAGCTTCGGCCCTTGCCCGAATACCGGGAAACGGCGGCCGATATTCTGGCCCATGTGTACCGCGCACTGCAGGCCAAAGGGTATGATCCCATCACCCAGCTGGTGGGCTTTGTTCTCACGGGCGATCCCACCTACATCACCAGCTACAACAGCGCCCGCAGCATGATCTGCCGCCTGGAGCGGGACGAAATTCTGGAAGAACTGGTGCGCCACTATGTGGCCACAAGGCTGACCTGACATGGGCCGCATTCTGTGTCTGGACGTGGGGGATAAACGCATCGGCATTGCCCTGAGTGATCCGATGCGCCTGATTGCCTCGCCCCACAGCGTTTATACCCGGGTGGGCTATACCCCGGATTGCAAGCATATCCTGAACCTGTACCAGCAAAACAAATGCGATCTGGTGGTCAGCGGCCTGCCGAAAAACATGGACGGCAGCATCGGCTTTCAGGCTGAAAAAGTGATGGCTTTCTGCGAAAAGCTGAAGGAAGCCGGCATGGAAGTGGTCTTTCAGGATGAAAGGCTGTCCACCGTAGCCGCCCATGATGCGCTGATTGAAGGCGGCATGCGCAGGGACGGGCGAAAGGGCACCGTGGATAAGGTGGCCGCCGCCGTGATATTGCAGCAATACCTGGATAAAAACCGGTAAAACACGCACAACGCGTTTTATGAATACATCAATGGAGGATAAAACCATGGCTGACGAAATCAAGAACAACATCTCCGAAGAAGAACTGCCTGAAGGCATTATCGAACTGACCGACGAAGACGGCGTGACCAACCAGTTCGAATACCTGACCACCATCCAGTATGAAGGCGAAGAATACATCGTGCTGATGCTGGTGGAAGACGAAGAACAGGATGACGAAGAAGGCGAAGTGCTGATCCTCAAGATTGAAAAGGATCCCGAAACCGACGAAGACATCTATGTTTCCGTGGACGACGAAGAAGTGACCCAGAAAGTATTTGAACAGTTCATCGCCATGGTGGAGGCCGACGAAGAATGAACCCGCAAAACCTCATCGGCGCGCCGGTAGCGCTGCAGGCCCCGGACGGACGGGTGTTCCGCTTCCATGTGGCTGCGCTGGTTCCTTTCCGGAACGATACCTACGCCGTGCTGGAAGAGGAAAGCGAATCCGGCCAGATGCTGGTGACCCTGGTGGAAGTGGGGGATGATCACATTCCCTCCTTTCTGGTGCAGGGCGATGAAGAAATCATCACCGGCGTGATGGAAACCTTGGCGGCAAGGACCATTGCCCATTCCCTGGAAGAGGAAGAGGAATGTCATTGCGGCCATGACCAGGGGAATTGCTCCTGCGGCCATGATCACCACCATCATCACCATGACGGCTGTTCCTGCGGTCATCACCATCACTGAAAATGCAACAAAACCCCTTCGCAAAAATGCGGAGGGGTTTTTGCTATGCATGTGTGCTGCACAAAGCCATCGGGACAGGGAAAATGCTTCCGGTGCATTTCCCGGCTGTCCTCCGTTTTCACGCACGCAGCAAGCAAGCCAGGGTGAGGAATTCTCCGTCTCGTTTGTCCCGGGGACGATAAAGTTGCCCGTCCTGAAAAGCCAGATATTCCGTTTCAAAATCCAGGCTGGTGATGGACTGAGCCAGCAGCAGGGGCGTCAGGTGGCTCAGATGACGGGGCAGGGCGGAACGGCACATTTTTTCCATGTCCGCCGCCAGCGCTTTCAGCGCCGGTTGCAGCCTCTCTTCCAAAGGCCGGAAGATATCCCGGCGCAAAGCATCGTATTGCGCACAGGTGAAAATGACAAAATTCGGTTGCAGCTTGCCGTCTTTCTTCATGACAAAGCCTTTTTCAATGAGGGCCGCCAGCCGTTCCTTTTCCCCATCGTTCAGGCAATTTTCATCGAACGAATGCCGGATCAGCTTCTTCAGCGTTTCCTGCAGCGTGTGCCAATAGGGCGTGTAGGCATCCATCAGATGCTCTATTTCACTTTGCCCAAAGTCATACAACCCGAACCAGAAAAAATCGCCGTTAAACATGGTGCCATTATAAGCCCAGTCGCCGCGCAACCGTCTGGTTTCATCCCCGCGCACAAACCCCAGCGGCCAATACCGGCCGCCGTCCGGGCGGTAAGGCCGCTCCGGCATGTGTACCGGCAGCTGGATTTGCCGGGTGAAGTGATACAAAAGAAGCCAGAGCAATTTGTTCATCGGTTTTTCGCAGCCGATAAAACCAATCCGACGGATCTGGGCTTCATGATCCAGCATGTGCTGCACAATTTTGTCAATCAGCGGTGCTTTGTGCTTTTCAAACATCCGGGACACCTGGTTTTCCTGCTCCAGCGTGCGAATGAGGAAGGATGCGGCATAGCGGCCTTTTTCCTCGGTCACAAATTCCTGTTCCTTCAGCCAGTTCAGTTCGTTTTCCACATAGGCGCAGGCCACCCCCAGACAGGCGGCAATCTCTTCCGCTGTTTTCGATTCCTGATAACAGGCGATCAGGATATTCTGCATCAGCAGATTCTGTTCAATTCGTTTTGTTGCCAATTCCGGCACGGCAATGCCGTTGATACCCATGCTCAGTCTCCGGGGACGATAGGCATAATCCGTTTTTTCCATCCTTTCTTTCTCCTCCCGCAACTTTCGGCGTGTATCGGACAGATACCAGCGCACCGTACTTTCGGGCACCTGCAGTTTTTCCGCAATCTGCCGCTGGGTCAGCTGTTCGATATAGCAGAGGATCATCACTTCCCGGTGCAGGCGGCTCATCCGGGTGATTTTTTCATGAAGCCAGCGGATCCGGGCGTTGTCTTCCGCTTCCTCTGCGATCCTGTCCGCAAAATCCGGAGCGGCCAGGGCATCCGGCAGGGGATATTCCTGCCTCTTTTGCCGCAGCTGCTTGCACCAGACAAACCGGGCAATGCGAAAGAGAAAATGTTCCGGATTCGCTACCCATTGTTTTTTCGCAGCAACAAAGAACTGCAGCCAGATTTCCTGGGTCAAATCTTCCGCCGCGATGCGGTTTCCGGTTTTCTGCAGCGCCCATCGAAACAGAGGCAGGGAATACTGCTCCACCCATTTTTCCCATGGATGATCGATGATCCTCACCTCCTTTTTTTCATTTCATGCCGGCCGGGCACGTTCACTTATATAGTACCCGCTGAAAGGAAATCCGCAGTAAAACACGAAAAAATTTCTTTCTACAGAAAAACAAGCCACAGCAGATATGCCGTGGCTTGCAGTGTTTTTATTTTGAATCAGGGATTGATATGGCCGCAGGTCTTGCACTTGACGATGCTGATGGGGTTTTCTGCGCCGCATTCGGGGCAGTTCCAGCTGACCACAACGTCCTTGGCGGCTTCCTTTTCATTCCGCATGGACACCAGGCCCAGCGAATTGAGGGCAATGCCGCCGATCCAGGCAACCAGCAGGCCGGCCACACCGGCGCCTGCATAAACAGCCGCCTGCTCCCAGCCTTTGGTGAGGAAGACGATCAGGGCATACACCAGCACGAAGGGGAACACCACCAGGGCAACGGAATGGATGGCTTTGCCGATCTGGGTGAGCTTATAACCGGTATCGGTGAAGGTGCGTTCATGCCAGCCCTTGAATTTGCGGATAAGCACAAAGGCAGCAATGCCAATGCCGGCATAAAGCACGGCGTCTTTCAGATAACCAAAGATAAAAATGTAACCGTATTCCGCCGTGGTGTTTTTGAACTTGGTCACTTCTTCACCGTTGAGCTTTTTCATGTTTTCAAAAAGCTTTGCGGCATTGTCCGTATCCATTAGTGCCACAATGCCTTTCAGCAGCAGTTCCAGGCCGAAGAAAACACCAACGATCAGGCACAGCCAGGAGAGCACAAACCGGGCGCCGCCCTTTTTATAAGCAGCAACAATCTTGGGCAGTTTGCAAAGCGCCAGACCAATCAGGAACACAACCACCAGAATCTGCATCACAGGGAAAGTAGCAACACCGGAAGGCTTGCCCAGCAGGGACATAGCCACCCAGTTGACACTCAGCAGCACCGTCGCCGCAACGAGCACCCAGCCAACAGCCAGCTGCACGCCCTCTTTTTCCACCCGTTCCACCATTTTATTCAGGGATTTGAAGAGCATGCCCAGCACAATCAGCGCCAGAGCTGCCTGCATGGTTACATAGTAGGGCAGGAAGGTGTAGAATTTGCCGCCGGTGATCAGCGTGGCGATCATGTTGATGGCAAAGAAGCCGCCAATCAGCATCATCACAGAACCGATGATATGGAATACGCCGCCCTGGGCCAGCTTTTCCGTCGTCTTTTCGGCACGGCCAATGAACATCCCCAGTAAAATAACACCGATGGGCGCCTGCCACATGGGGAAGAACGCCATGGATTTACCGCTCGCAGAAAGGAACAGGGTATTCACCAACAGCAGCGCACCCACCAGCATAAGAAGCTGGCCAAGGGTTTTGTGATGCTCGTTGGCACGCAGCGTTTGCTTCAGGGATTCCCAGTTCTTGAGCACAAGACCTGCTCCCGCCAACACCAGCGCACCCTGCACAACCACATAATAATACAGGAATTCAGCCCAGCCGCGGCCATTCTTCTGGCAATGGAGCGCTTCCAGCTCCGCCAGGCCCTCTTCCGCAGACAGCGTGCTCATCTTTTCGGAAAGCTCGGCCAGTTCCTTATCGGACAGGGAGAAGAAGCTCTTGAGTTGTTCCCTGGCACTGTGTTCGGGCAGCGTGGACACTTCTTCCATCAGCGCTGTCACTTCTTCAGCAGGCGTGACGGCTGCCTGACTGAGCGTACGGAAATGGGCGCCGGTGAACAGACCCAAAACCTGCACCAACAGGAAAATGCAGCCCACTGCCAGCAGCAGTGTTCCGATCGTCTTAAGCGTACCCTTTCCCTGCGTTGTTGTGGCTTTTGCCGTTTGTGTCATTTGCCCCACACCTTTACATGATTATTGATATTTGTAATAATTATACCTATATTCAACCAGATTGTCAATATCTATCATTTTGTCCCTTACAGAAACGGCATTGTCTGTTTTCGGGGTTATTCCCTGATTTTTTATCCCTTTCCGGTCTGGATTTTCCCCTCTTTATGCGCGGTATAAATATGCATTCATTGCATGTTTATACTGCATTTTGCCCTTTCGACCACTGCTTTCACCGCGCAGAAAGCCTTCGTTGACAGAAAGCGCTTTTCCTTGCTATAATGGCAGGGAATAAAAGGCGAGGTGTTTTTCCACCATGAACATCCTGATCATTGACGGCCAGAGCGGCCGTATGGGAGCCCAGCTGATTGAAGGCTTGCGAAAAGCCGGATTGGGGCCGGAAAATGGCATTACCGCCATCGGCACCAACGCACTGGCCACCGGTGCGATGCTGAAAGCCGGGGCAGATCAGGCTGCCACGGGGGAAAACCCGGTGCTGGTGCAGTGCAGAAAGGCGGATATCATCGCCGGACCCATCGGCATTGTGCTGGCCGATGCGCTGCTGGGGGAAATCACCCCGAAAATGGCTGCCGCTGTGGGCCAGAGCGATGCCCGGCGCATCTTGTTGCCCGTCAATCAGTGCCGCACGTCCATTCCCGGTACCGCCAATAAAACCCGCGCCCAGCTGACAGAAGAGGCTGTTCAGATGATCCTGCAGCTGTGCAAACCTCAAGGATAAAACAGCGCCGCCACGGCGCTTCTCCCGTCCCAGACAGGAAATAATATGATAGGGAGAATATCCGCATGAACAACAAAAGCCACTCCACCCAGAAAATGGTCATCTCCGCCCTGTGCATTGCCCTGTGCTATGTGCTGCCCTTCCTCACCGGCGGAAACCAGCAGCTTAACACCGCCCTGAGTCCCATGCACATCCCCGTGTTTCTTTGCGGCTATGTGTGCGGCCCCGCATGGGCAGCCGCCGTGGGGTTCATCAGCCCCCTCTTCCGCTCCCTCACCATCGGCGCGCCGCCCCTGCCGGGTGCTGCTGCCATGGCCTTTGAACTGGCAGCCTACGGCCTGTGCGCCGGTCTGATGTACCGGCTGCTGCCGAAAAAAGTGCCCGGCCTTTACGCCACCCTGCTCATTTCCATGGTGGTCGGCCGCATCGTTTCCGTGCTGGCCAAGATTGTTGTCTTCAGCATCGCAGCCAGGCCTGTTACCGTGAGCGTTTTTATCACCGAAGCTTTTGTGAATACCCTGCCCGGCGCAGCCCTGCACCTGGCCCTCATCCCCCCGGTAGTCATGGCCCTGCAAAGAGCCCTGCCCTGGCTGAAAAAAAGCAAATGAAGCAAAAATATCACAGGACAGCCTTGGCCGTCCGCTAACGGAGGAACGGAGCAGGGGCTTATGCAGCCCCTGTACTCCGCATCCGAGGACAACGTCCTCGGAACACCTTTCCCGCGATGTAGTTGCATGGAAGAACAAACATGTTTCCGCGCGAAGCGTGAGAAACGAATTCCGTAGGGGCGGCCATGGGCCGTCCTTTTTTCTTCGTCCCTATTTTCGGAAAACTTATGCACACACAAAGCAAATCAAGCCCTCCACGGGCGTAATGAAAACAAGAGAACGGCGAGAGAGAAAACAAGT
>JAFSGG010000114.1 GCA_017434775.1 Clostridia bacterium | reverse complement strand
TTCAGGTGTTTTTGGGCTTTTTTCAAACGACGATACACGGTGGAGCGGGTAATATGGAGAAGGGATGCAATTTCGTCTGCCCCCATGCGCTGCCAGAAATGGAGGATCACTACTTCCCTCTCCGGCAGGGGCAATTGCTTGACCAGCAGGATGATTTCGCCGTCTTCCACTTCCGCCTGTTCCGGAAGGTTTTCCGGCAGAATGCGGCGATCCTGATGGCGAAACCAGCGGCTGCGATGATAATCATGGCATAGATTGACGGCAACCTTAATAAGCCAGGCCTTTTCCGTGCCTTTGGAGGGATCCATCCCTTTCCATGCCCGGAAAAACGTTTCCTGAACCATATCTTCCGCCAGATGACGATCACAAAGCAGCAAACTGCATATGCCAAGCAATGTGCGGTCATAGGTGTTGACTAAGCGAATCAGTTCCCCTTCGCTGATGCCCGGTACCTTGGCATCATGCGCCATACCCTTCCACCTCCTTCACCTTTTATACGGAACAACCCTCTCCTTTTGTCGCAGGTGAGGAAAAATTTTTATTCGCCAAGGAACATGCACTTTGTTCCATTGCAGGCTTTTTCCTGTTTCCGATATGCATTGTAAAGCGATAAATGCCTTTCCGCAATAGGGGGGCAGCATAGCCCCGGCTTCCTCCGGCAATGCGGCGGAACAAAAATTGACACGCATATTCTGGAGCAGTACAATAATCAACAGGAAAATTTTTTCAAAGAACTGAAATGGAAGCGGGA
This sequence comes from Clostridia bacterium, assembly GCA_017434775.1. GTDB lineage: Bacteria > Bacillota > Clostridia > Christensenellales > Aristaeellaceae > RUG563. The sequence continues at coordinate 8,852 of JAFSGG010000114.1, read as the reverse complement.
CAAAACCGACTGTCCACTCGTCTATATAAGCGAAGGAGGTGATCGGACATGGAACAAGCTGCGGTACCCAGCTATGTTCGGGAGCAGAAAATGAACCAATGGATAGAAACCTATGCGGATGATATCAAGAAAATCTGCTTTGTATACTTAGCCGATCGCAGCCAGGCGGAAGATGCCCTGCAGGACACTTTCCTCAAAGCCTGGAAAAGCATGCCCGCATATGAAAGAAAGGGCGTTGAAAACGATAAAGCATGGCTGATGCGCATTGCCATCAATGTATGCAGGGATTATCACAAAACGGGCTGGTTCTGTCATGTGGATAAACATCAGGACATGGACACCATCGCTGCATACATCCCGGCGAAAGACGAGCAGGATCGGGAATTGGTGATGGATATCTGCAATTTGCCGGCCAAATACAAGCAGGTTGTGCTGCTCTATTATTACCAGGGAATGAATATGCGGGAGGCGGCACAGGCGCTGGGAATTCCTGCATCCACTGCACAACGAAGACTGAAAAAAGCAGAATCCCTTTTGAAAGCAGCGTGGATTGGAGGTGAGGAAGATGACGCTTGAACAAAAACGGCAAAGAATACAGCATGCCATGAACAATGAACTGGCCCATCTCAATACCTCTCAGGCCCAGCGGGACCGCCTCCTTGCTGTAACAGCAGGAGGAGAAACGGTGAACAGAAAATCCAAATTGTCCTTTGGTCTTGTGCTGGCACTGGTGCTGATTTGCATCAGCATCACAGCAGTGGCCGTCACAGCCGTGATCAACGGATATTATGAAAAAGTGGCGCAAATGGATGCGGACGGCAGCATGATGCGCTGGGAGATGAAGGACAAAATCCAATTCGTGAACATCATGCGGGAAGGCGACCTGACCATGAACGAAGCGGACTATGCCCTGATGATGAATGAAAAAGAATCAAACGAAAACCGGGAAGCGGCGGCTGACCGCATCATCTATACCCGCTACGGCGAACTGATTCAGAAAGATGTGGAACAATGGGAGGAACAGCCGGCAGACATTACGGAAGTAGCCCCCAATGAAGTGATCATCTTCCAGGAACAGTATCTGGCAGAACACCCTGAAGGGATCAACACAAAGGAAGATTATCAGGCTTATACGGATGCATTGGGCTATTATCTGCGGGATGTGTATTATCCGGCATATCGAACCCGGGCCGACCAGCTGCCGGAAGCAACGCCCCCTGCCCGACGGCACGGAAGAAGCAGCCGTCCGGCACTTGAAAAGCTATATGACGGAAGTATACAGCTGGCATCCGGATGCCGTTGACAATATTGTTCCGGAAATCAAATGGGATGAGGAATACCAGCTGTGGGAAGTATCCGGCGAAGTCAGCAAGGCTTCCATGGAACTGGCTTTCGAGCCTGTGCTGGAAGGCAAAACCGTGAAAGAAACCAAAACCGGCTATCGCCTGACGGTACTGGTGGATCAGAATGGGTTTACACGTGCAACTCGGGACAAGCAGGCTTTTTCCCTTGAAGCACAGCAGCATGCAAAAAACAATCAATTCGTCAGCAATGTATCCTATGATGAAGCGATTTGTATGGCGAAGGACGCCCTGAAAGCCCATTACAACCTGACTGAAGCAGAAGTAAACAGCTACTTCTATGATAGTTTTCATTATGTTCAGACGGGGGATCGTGCACAGATCAGCACCATCACTTTCCGAAACCACTACAGCTATCAAACGGAAAAAATGTATGGCGTGGTCATCAACCGGGCAGAAGGCCGGGTAACGGATGTGTTCAGCTATCGGGAAAAGGATATGAGCCCCACCTGGCAGCTGCTTTCCTTCGCCGCAAGAACAGAGCAGAGAGAAAACTGGTATGTGCGCTGGTCTTTGGAGAATAAAAAGACATTGATCGGCCACATGAAAGCTTGTAACATCCTGTCCGAACATGCTTTCTGGCAGCAGGCAGATTCTTCTGAAGAAGCGATGGATGCTTTTGTGGCCGAAGCCTTTGGAGCAAAGGACTATCCTTCCGGCATCAATACCTGGCGTATAGTGGAAACCCTGCTGGGGGATGCGGAAACATGGTCTGGTGCGGATCACGCATTGTTCATGGAAATGGAGACAAAGTATAACCTGTCCCGATCGGACGGTCTGGATAAGCTGGACGGAGATAAAAAAGAGATCGGCGAAAACGATGCCGTTGCCATCATCCGGAAAGAATTTGCCGCCGCCTGGAACATGGAAGAGACAGAAATGGATGCTTGGCAGATTGTTGCCCAGCAGGTGCATGATGATTTTCTGGATCGGGGCATGGTATACTGGCGCGTATACCTGACAAGGCCCATGGGCACGGAAAAGGATGCACGCTTCCAGGGCCGCATGAATTTCAATTATCGGGTAAAAATTGACGGCACCGTCATGGATGCTTCCGTTTTGCCCGGTTGGTTCAGCCCGGCACAGCACAAGGCTGTTCTGGAAGAAACGGCCTCCTATGACAATGAACTGTTCCGGCATTTCGATCGCTATGCGCAGCAGAACGGCCTGATGTACGCATATGAGGATTTCTTCCATTGGCCGCTTGCGCATCAGAAGGCTTGCGGGGATCAATTGCGGCCTCTGATTCAGGAAAAAATGCAGCAGGATCCCCACTTTGCCGATCCCCGTTTGATGGCGTTTGCCAATCATGTATATGGTGTGCCCGAAAATGGGATGATCACGGAAGCAAAAGCGCAGGAGATTGCTTTCCAGCATGTACAAAAAGCTTTTGATCTTACCGATCAGGAACGCTCCCTTCTGCTGCCGGAAACGATGCTGCTGGATGTGACGAATCCCGATAAGCCCTTCTATCAGATTGGCTTATCTTCGGAAGAAAGATAGACCTCTTCCATCCGTGCCGGACTGGAACCCAGTGTTTACTATGGGATGGAAGTGGATGCTTACACAGGCGAAATTCTCAACACCTATACGTATGCCAGAGATGATGGCGAAACCGGCGTGGAAGCCTGGGAACGCTGGTATTGAGAGGTGAAATTACAATGAAAAGAATGATCTGTATCCTGGGAATCCTGATGCTGTTGATTCCTTCTGCCATCGCTGCCGAAACCATTGATCTGAGCACAGACGGCTGCGATCAGCTGATGCATGATCCCCTTGTACTGCCGGATGGCCGGGTGGTGATTGCCGGGCAAGCCGGCGTTAAGGGCAATTATCAAGATAGCCGCGCTCGTCTTCTGTGTCTGAATCCGGATGGTTCCATTGCCTGGGATTACCGGCATCCGGCACCGGGCAACTGCAGCTATACTTATGTGCAGCTGTTGGACAATGGTCTACTGGGGGTTATCTTTCGGAACAGTCCCAATCAGGAAACAAAGCAGGTTGAAATCCATAAATTCACCACGGATGGGAAAATGGCAGGAGAACCGATTGATATTTTTACTCCTCATATTTCTTCCTGTGAAACCACCGAAGCATGCATTGAGTATGCGGTCATTGACCCCTATGCCCAGACGTTCTATCGTTATTATATAGACTGGGACGGCAATTTCCTTTTCAGTATCCATTCCGATGACTATACCAGCGGCGGGTCCGATCTGTTGGGAGCAGAAGACAGCATCATCCTGTACGGATCAGATAATGGCTATCCGGCTCCGGCGAAGATCATCAAGCTGGATTTTTACGGCAACCTGGTTTGGGAAACGGTTCTTCCCACATACTTGCCCGAAGCCAGCGCTCAATTGATGAACGGCTGCCGAACGTCCGACGGCGGCTATGTATTCTGGCTGATGGAAACCGCCGGGGATCTTCGCGGAGAAGTAACGCGACACAAAGCCCTGGTCAAGTTCGACGGAAACGGCAATCTGCTGTGGATCAACCGGGAAGAGCCCAATACCGAAACTACCGATTTCATGAACAGCCGCTGCAATCACATTCTGGAATTTGGCGATTATCTGGTGCTGGATATGGGCACCCGGAATTATGATATCGGGCAGCCTTATCACTTCCTCTGGTTCACAAAGGATGGAAAATATGTGGGCAGAAATGAAGTGAAAACGGTGAACAGAATCTGTGTTGGTTCGGAATTCATTCAGTTGGGTGATCATCTCTATACCATGATCCAAACAAGAGATGAAAAGAAAAACATCCGGGATGAAATGGATACCTGCGACGTGATTCTTTTCCCCATTCCCATGCCGGAAAATCAATAAGCAATCAAAAAGCTTCTGCGAATTCTTCTCTTCGCAGAAGCTCCTTTATTCGTTGCTTTATTGGACAGCTGTTTTCAAATGTTCCTGCTGCATGGATTGAATACGGGCACGAAGGACATACAATGCGGTACCGATGGTATCAATAGCAAGGATTGTTACTGTTTTTTCTTCCTTTGCAGCCGTATTTGCCAGTGAAGTACACTCGTTCTCATACAGGCTCACAGCACCTTCTAGCAACAACCGAAGATCTGTCCATGCATTTCCTGTGCTCCACAGATAAGTGCTGAAGGTCTGGAAGGCAGACTTCATTGGGCATACACCAGCTCTTGCAATACCACTTCTTCCGCGCGGGCACGGATGTTATTCATTGCACCCACCCATGCCAGCTGATCACGCACTTTCATCTCTTCCGTTACCCCTTCTGCTTCTTTCATCTGCCGGATCAGTTGCTCCATTCGCTCATGTGCCTGTTCATCCATGTCTGCCAGATGAGTAAAAAGTTCACCGTTAAGCAGCATCACATTGTAAGTAACGGTGTCGTGTTCCCGTAGGTACTTTTCCCACATTCTTCCATACCGGCCAATGGGCTTGTCTACCTTTGGCAGTTCCAAATCAGGAAGATAGTAATCACCGGATTTCACATAGTGGATCTCTACAGGCCGAACATTCTGTTCTTTCATATCAAGGCTCCTTTCGTGGTCTAAGGCAGTTATGTGGAAACATATTCTCCTTTCTTCATAACCGCTTCCATTCACCACAAATGAGCCGCAGTCATGATGTAATACGAAGGATAAAACCTTCCTTTACATCATACAGCGGAGAAAACATGTTTTCTCTCTCGCCATTTTATGTATTTTCCCCGGATGCTATGCATCCGGCAGGCGGTGGAACACCGCCGGCCCGTGGAGGGGAAATAGAATTCGGAATGCTGAATTCGGAATTCGGAATTTAGATAGAAGATGAATTTGGAATAGGCAAAGGTGTGTTTATTTGTTGAAGGGTTGCTGAATTCTTCCGATTTTTTGGAATGTTTCTGCTTCGGCGGCACAGGGTTTGTGAGTGCCGCCCGTTCCATCCGCAGGAAGGGTCAAGGGACAATTGTCCCTTGTGGGGGTGGAGGGGGCAACGCCCCTCCATCGCTCCCTTCCAAACAAAAACGCACTTGCTCATCGTCGCAGCACGATAAACAAGTGCGTTTTTCAATCATCCAAATCAGGTAGTAATGCGGTAGATTTCATCCGGGCTCATGACAGCCGCATGATTGGCTTCCAGAATTTCCTCCGCCCGCTTGTAATCCTGCACGCGCACCACCATCAGCGCCTTGCCGGAAACACGGCCGATGCAGGCATACATATATTCGATGGAGATATTGTGATCCGCCAGCAGCTGGATGGCGCCGGCAGCGCCGCCGGGCACGTCGTCCATGACAACGGCCACCATATGGTTGATTTTGCAGGCCACGCCGCTATCCTGCAGCACCTGGCGGCCCTTTTCCGGCTGATCCAGAATCAGCCGCAGCACGCCAAAGTCCGCCGTATCGGCCAGGGACAGGGCGCTGACATCAATATCATTCTGCGCCAGGGTGTTCATGACGGCCGCCAGCTTGCCGGGCTTATTTTCCACAAAAACGGACACTTGCTTGATAATCATGTTGCTTCCTCCCCTTTCAATCAGCGCAGTTTGCGGTTATCAATAACCCGCTTGGCCTTGCCTTCGCTGCGGGCAATGGAATTGGGGTTCACCAGATGCACCTTGGCGCTGATGCCCAGCATGCTCCGCAGTTCCCCGGTAATGCTGCGTTCCAGTTTTTCAATGGATTTCACATCGTCAGAGAAGAACTGCTCGCTCATTTCCACATTCACGTCGAAGGTATCATTGTTGTTCACGCGATCCACCACGATCTGGTAATTGGGGGTCAGCTGACCGCCGCTTACCTTCAGCAGCACTTCTTCAATCTGGCTGGGGAACACATTCACGCCGCGGATGATGAGCATATCGTCGCTGCGGCCCTGAGGCTTGTTCATGCGAATGTGGGTGCGGCCGCAGGCACAGGGTTCATGATTCAGGGAGCAGATATCCCTTGTGCGGTAGCGGATTACGGGGAAGCCTTCCTTGGTCAGGGACGTGAATACCAGTTCACCGCTGCTGCCTTCGGGCAGCACTTCACCGGTATCAGGATCGATGATTTCAGCAATGAAATTATCTTCACAGATGTGCATACCAGCCTGGGCCTCACATTCGTAGGAAACCCCGGGGCCCAGCACTTCGCTCAGGCCGTAAATATCATAGGCCTTGATGCCCAGTTTCTGTTCAATTTCCTGGCGCATGCTTTCCGTCCAGGGTTCGGCACCGAAAATGCCGGACTTGAGGGACAATTGATCTTTCACGCCCAGCTTTTCCACTTCTTCGCCGATATACATGGCATAGGAAGGCGTGCAGCAAAGCACCGTGGCTTTAAAGTCGATCATGGTCTGGATCTGCAGGGCGGTATTGCCGCTGGACATGGGCACCACCATAGCACCCATACGCTCTGCACCGCTGCCCAGGCCAAAGCCGCCCGTGAACAGGCCAAAACCAAAGGATACCTGCACAATATCATCTTCACCAGCACCGGCAGCATGCAGGCTTCTGGCCACGCAATCCGCCCACATATCCAGGTCATTCTGGGTATAGCCCACCACAATACGCTTGCCGGTGGTACCGCTGGAGGCGTGCACACGGCGGATATTGGTCAAAGGTTCTGCAAACAGGCCGTAGGGATAATAATCCCGCAGGTCATTCTTATAGGAGAAAGGCAGCTTGTGCAAATCTTCCACCCCATGGATATCTTCGGGCTTCAGACCCATTTCATCCATACGCTTGCGGAAGCATTCCACCTTTTCATAGCAGCGCTTCACCTGATAGCAGAGCCGTTCACTTTGCAGAGCGCGCAGTTCTTCCCGAGGCATACATTCCAGGTTTTGCTGATAGTAAGACATCATCCATTCCTTCTTTATTATAGATTTCTTTACGCTTTTCCATAGCCCATGTCAAAGGCCTTCAGGTTCACATCCAGGAATTTGGGCGGCACGGTATTTTTCAGGGTGTCCACCCACACTTCGTAGGGAATATCGGTGTTCCTGGCCATCAGGCCGATCAGCACCACATTCACAGCTTTGATATTGCCGGCTTCCCGGGCAAGGGACAGGGCATCCAGTGCCGTTACATCGGCCTTTTCCGCCAGCTTCTCCACCACGTTTTCGGGATAGGAAGCAGCGCCGGTAATGACGGGCATGGGGTCCATCTGCTGCACGTTCATGATGAGCTTGCCATCCGTCTTCAGGAAAGGCAGGGCCCGGTAGGCTTCCAGGGTCTCAAAGGCCAATACAATATCCGCTTCGCCCTTACCGATGATGGGAGAAAACACCTTTTCGCCGTATTTCACATAGGTGACCACGCTGCCGCCGCGCTGGCTCATGCCGTGCACTTCGCTGACCTTCACGTCATAGCCCTGGCTGATAACGGCGTTGCCCAGGATCCGGCTGGCAAGCAGGGTTCCCTGGCCGCCCACACCTACGATCATAATATTTTTCGTGCTCATCTCTCACGCCTCCTTTTCAATGGCGCCGAAGGGGCACACATTCACACACAGGCCGCAGCCGTTGCACTGGTTCTTGTCAATCACTACTTTGCCTTCCTTCACGGAAATGGCAGGGCAGCCCAGCTTCATGCACAGCTTGCAGTTGCGGCACTTATCGTTGATCACACAGTTACCGGCATACTTGACGGTTTTAAGCAGCGCACAGGGACGCTGGGCGATGATGACGGAGGGTTCGTCCCGTTCCACTTCTTCCTTGACCACTTTTTCGAAGTTCTTCACATCGAAGGGATCGGCAATCACCACATGCTCCACACCGATGGCGTAGCAGAGTTTTTCCAGGTCCACCTGTTTGGTGGCTTCGCCCCGGATGGTCTTTCCGGTGGTGGGGTTATCCTGATGGCCGGTCATGCCGGTGATGGAGTTATCCAGAATGATGACGGTGTTGGCACCCTTGTTGTACACAATGTCAATCAGGCCCGTGATGCCGGAATGGATGAAGGTGGAGTCGCCGATGACGGACACCAGCTTTTTATTGAATTCCTGGCCCCGGACTTTTGCCATGCCAAGGGCGGCAGACACGGAAGCGCCCATGCAGATGGTGGTATCCACGCTCTGGAGCGGCGCCACAGCGCCTAAAGTGTAGCAGCCGATATCACCGGAGACGGTGAGGCCCAGTTTCTTCAGCACATAGAAGGTGCCTCGATGGGGGCAGCCGGCGCACATAACGGGAGGACGGACGGGAATCTGTTCTTCCACAGCGTTGAAGGAAGCGGCCTCTTCATTGAAAACAGCTTTCCGGATCATGTCCGGGGTATATTCACCAAGGAGAGTAAATACTTCCTTACCGATCACATCGATGCCCAGCACCTTGCAGTGTTCTTCGATGAAAGGATCCAACTCTTCCACCACATACACCTTGTCCAGCCCCTTCACAAAATCCAGGATCTTCTGTTCCGGCAGGGGGTAGACCATGCCCAGCTTCAGGTAATTCACCCGATTGCCCAGGGCTTCCCTGGCATACATATAGGAAATACCGGCGGTGATGATGCCGATGTTGCTGCCATTATCTTCCACGGTGTT
>JAFSGG010000113.1 GCA_017434775.1 Clostridia bacterium | reverse complement strand
TACTGAGGAGAGTCAATTGTATTCTGTGTATGATGTTTGCTATCTGATATTCCTGTGATTCAGATGGAGGAAATAGCATAGTGCCTCCTGGCGTAGTTTTTTTTTCTACATCAGGAGGCTATTTTTGTTATCCGTTTTTGCTGGTTTGGTTGATAGCCTGCTTTTTTATGTGTGCGGCATTCAATGTTGCGGTGAATTCTGGTTTTACCGCAGCTCCAAAAAACGAAGATGTACTGTTTTCAAGAGAAAAAATGAAACCAAAACGTGTTTGAAAACAGAACTGACCCCTTCCGAATTGCCTTATTTTTCTACCTTGGTAAGGATGAGGTCGCGGTTCAAATCCGGCCATCAGCTCCATGAGCCTTGCATATTGCAAGGCTTTTGTTATTTGCATACAAATCGGGAAGGAGGCGGCTCATGGCTCCGGCAAAGCACAGTCTGTTCAAGGCATCCCGCGGCACAGTGTTCCTGCTGCTGTTTTGTTTGCTGTCCGCCTGTTTCTTTCAGCTGATCTGTTCCAAATCCTCCCCCTTGTATCCGGATAACGACTGGGTGGATGTACAATGCTTTTCCACGGTAGGCCGGGCCATGCTGGACGGCAAAATACTCTACCGGGATATTTATGAGCAGAAAGGGCCGCTGGTGTATTTCTTTCATGCGGCAGCCGCATGGATATCCGACGAAAATATGTTAGGCGTATTCATCCTCACGGTGCCATTGGTAGCCCTGTTTCTCTTTATCAATGCACAGCTATTGCGGCTGATGGGCGCAAAAAACGGTTTCTGCGCCTGTGCTGTGGTCATTCTGGCCTTTTTCACCCATGTGCTGCCCTGCTTTGCACACGGAGGAAGCGTGGAGGAAATAAGCCTGTGGCTCATATCCGCTGCGCTGTATATCGTGGTGCGCACCGCTAAAGACGAACGTTATTTCAGCAAGCGATCCTGCTTCCTTCTGGGGTTGATCGCCGGCATTACACTCTTTTCAAAGTTCACATTCACCGGCCTTTTCCTGGGCCTAGCCTTGTGGCTTGCGGTCTGGTATATTCGGGAAAAGGAATACAGGAAACTGGCATCCAGCATCTTCTGGTTCTTTTTCGGCATTGCCTGCATCGCTCTTCCCATCATCCTCTATTTTGCTTTTGCACAGGCTCTGCCCGATTTCTTTACAGCTTATTTTTACAACAATCTCTTCCTATACAGGAATATGGATCAGGAAAACGGCATTTCTTCCCTGCGCATTCCCTGTATTCTGCTCCTGTTTGCTGCTGCCTGCCTGCTGTGGCGCAAATTCCGCGTTCCCCGCTGCGGCAAGCTGTTTTTTGCCGTTCTGTGCAGCATAACCACGCTGGCCATCGCCGTCTATTGGGGGCATCCCTTCCTGTATTATGATCTGATTTTCCTCCCCTATGCCGTGTTTGTGCTGGTACCGCTCATCCGCTTTGTACCGGATGTGCCAAAAAGAGCCTCCGGCATCGCCCTGGCTGGCCTGCTGGCTCTTTCCTGCTATGCCAGCAGCAACACCTATCTTCTGCATTATCAAAAACAGCAGCTGCCTGCCTATCGCTTTGCAGAGCACATCCGCCGGGCAGAAACCCCCACCCTGCTGAATTACGGCTTTCTGGACGGCGGCTTTTACCGGGCGGCCGGTGTGATGCCATCCAATAAGTATTTCTGCACGCTGAATATTCCTCTGCCCCAGATGCTGGAAGAGCAGCAGATGATCCTGGCAGAAGGAAGGGTGGATTTTGTGGTCACCCGGAACGAACAGCTGGATCTGCCCCACTACACCTGCGTGGATACGACAGCTTTCCCCTTCGAGGATGTGAATCAGACCTATTACCTGTATCAGCGGATCACCCCGGATGAATAAAGCAATCAACGGCATAACACCGGTTCCGGCCGGTGTTATTATTTTTCATTTTACTTTTTTTCCATTTGCGGTATAATGAATATGTTGTACGCCCATAAAACGCTTTTCGGAAATACATGGATCGAGGCTGACATGATGAAAGCTGTGAAAGTACTGCTTCTGATGCTGCTGTGCATTCTGCCCTGGGCAGCCGGCGGCGAAGAAAGCCAACATTACAACTACATTCTGCCGGAAAAGATGCCCATTGTCCGTATCAAAACCAGCGAGGAGGACAGTGACTTCATCTGGCGTTATTCCCGCAGCGATAAACAGAACGGGCTGATTGAATATGTGCCAGCCCAGATTTCGCTGACCCGCTGCGACGACGAAAACAGGCTGTATTCCGTGGACGCTCAGGTAAAAGTGCGCGGCAATTATACCCTGGAATATATGAAAAAATCCATCCGCATCAAATTTGATAAGCCCCAGAGCATGATGCAGCTCAATAACGGCAAAAAATTCAAAAACTGGGTACTGTTGGCGGACTGGAAAGATCTGTCCCTGCTCAATAACCCCGTCTCTTTCTACCTGGGCAATGCCATTCTGGAGCCGGACGGCTATTACTGCACGGATTATTGCCCGGTGGAAGTGTATGTGAACAACACCTACTGGGGCGTGTATCTGCTGGTGGAGCAGCAGGAGGTCAAATCCGGCCGTACCAGCCTGCACGAAACCAAAAAGAACCAAAAGAGCTGGGCTTCCAGTTATCTGTTTGAACTGGATGGCTATGCAGAGGATGAACGGCTCATGCCGGAAGGCAAGGGGGATCCCACTTTTCCCGTCTCCTATTTCCGGTTTGATGGCTCTGTGCCGGATTTCACGGTAAAAAGTGATATTAATGACCCGGATCAGCTTGTTTTTCTGGAATCCTATGTGGAAAAGGCTTATTTCATTGTATACAGTGCCCTGAACGATAACCGATTCTACACCTTTGACCCCACCTATACCACCCTCATTCTGCAGCCGGATTCCACGCCTCAGGAAACCATCGGCCAGGTGATCGATCTGCAATCCCTGGTGGACGTATACATCCTGTATGAGCTCTGCTGCAATCCGGACGTGGGCTGGTCCAGCTTCTATGTGGGGCTGGATATGACACCCAAAGGCGAAAAAAAGCTCATCTTTGAAGCCCCTTGGGATTTTGATTCCGCTTTCGGCATCCGTCGCAGCTATGAAATGTATGATCTGCCCTTTGAAAGCAATTTCACCAACCCCTGGCTGGATCTTTTCCGGGACGAACCCTGGTTCCAGGAGATGGTGAAAGAAAAATGGCAAAAGCTGCGCGCCCATCACGTGCCGGAAAAGGCATTGCAAATGATTCTGGATTATTCCAGCTGCTATAAACTGAATTATTTGGATAATTACCGCCAGTGGAGCGCCCGCATCATTTATGGCAATCACGAAGTTGTGGATGAAGTAAACGTGAACAAGACCCAGGAAGATGCCGCCCTGTATATGTATCAATGGCTGGAAGGCCGCATCCGATGGCTGGATGAACAATGGAACTGAAATGAAAAACCGGAACGCTCCTTGCAAGCGTTCCGGTTCTTTTCATATGAAAGCGTGTTTTATTCTCCATCCGCAGGGGCGGGCATCATCCGTGCCTGGGGCGGTGCCACCGTTTCCCAGCCCAGCACATTGATACGGCCGGGGAAAGACAGAGCCATCACACCATTGGACCATACCTTGATGGTTTCGCCGGCCATGGGCAGGGGCATGTCTTCACCGAAGGTAGCCAGCACCTGGCCCAGGTTTTCATTTTCCAGCAGGGCCATGTGTTCATCCGCCATCACTTCCACCACGGTCATTTCCATGGGCATGCCTTCCAGATGCATGAAGAACATTTTGCCTTCTTCATCCACGTTCACCAGCACGGGAATTTCCTGTTCCATCACCATTTCCCAGGGACGGAAGAAGCGGAACACCACAATGGTTTCGCCGGGGTTCACGGCCTCCACTTCAAAGCGATAGGTAGCCGGCGCGCCGGTAGTTCCTTCCTGATCGCCGCCCAGGATCACGGCATCCTTCACATTCACCACATCATCCACAATGCTGAAAGCCGTCCACACATAGCCGGTGGAAGGATTGCCTTCCAGTTCAATAAAATACTTGCCGTCTTCTTCCACAAGGCCAAAGGGGAAAAGGATCACTTCTTCCGCAGGGGCGGCATCTTCGGGGGTCACATCTTCGGCCAGCACGCCGGTCACGAGCATCATCAGGGCTACCAGGATCATAAAAGCTTTTTTCATTGTTTCTTTCTCCTTTTCTGTTGGGTTCCATCTATATAGACGAATCCCAGCGCCTTTTGTTCCCGAAAAAAACAATTTATTTCAAAAGATATTCCATGTATGCTTTTCCGTCCATGTCCTTCCACTGGAAATGGCCGTCTTCCAGCGTCATATAACTGTTGGCGCTGTTTTCCTTGGGAATGGAAACGGAGCCGGGGTTCATGTACACAAACCCTTCCTTTTCCCGGCAGGCCGGCACATGGAAATGACCGTTCAGCAGCAAATCCCCCTTCTTCAGCATGGGCGGATTTTGTTCATTATAATGATGGCCGTGGGTGAAAAACAGCATCTTTTCCCCCAGCATCATCACGCCGTATTCCGCCAGCACCGGAAACTGCAATACCATCTGATCCACTTCCGCTTCGCAGTTGCCGCGCACGCAGGTGATTTCTTCCTTCATACCGTTGAGCATTTCGATAACGGCCTTGGGGTGATACTCCCGGGGCAAATCGTTCCGGGGCCCGTGATACAATAAATCCCCCAGAAGCAGCAGCCTGTCCGCCGCTTCCTTTTTATACTGTTCCAACAGCTTTTCACACCAGTATGCCGAGCCGTGAATATCCGATGCGATCATCCATTTCATGGTCTGTTCCTCCGTCAACTTCAATATTTCTTATTATATCATACCCGGATGTCATGCGAATCCTCACATCATCTTCCACCCGAAAATTGCCCGATAAATTGGAATTTGTAGGACTTTAGGCAAACTGTTCTAAAACATCTATCAATTCCTTCCATTCATGAATATGTAAATACTCACATTGCAGTGTTTTATTATCTAAACGTTTTTTATATTCTTTTTCTGTATCGTTATCATATAAAACAGGATAAATGCCAACTTGAGAAGAACCTTCAATATCGGCTTTCGGATTGTCACCGCAGTACCAGACTTCATCTGCACGAAGTCCCGCTTTTTGAAGGGCAATATCAAACAGAATACGATTTGGCTTTCGCATAAAGTAATCACTAGAGGTCATAACAAATTCAAAACGATTATTTGGTAAAAGTCGATTCAACCGTTCCGTCAGAGCCTCGCTTGACCACAAGAGATTGCTTATGACAGCACTTCTGATACCCTTTTCGTTTAAAAAGTCTAGCATTTTGTCCGCATCAGGCATAATCGCCCCCATAGATGCCCCATTCCAAAATACGGTTTCCATTTCCAACGGGGTGAGCGAAAATTCAATTCCAAGATATTCATATAATGCTCTATTACCAATTTGTCCACTAATTTCATATCCAATTTTACGTACATTTTCAATGTTCTTTCCAAGAATCAATTCTGCACCTTTTACGACATCATCAAGAGTGCAGTTGTTTGGATTTTTCGTAACATATTTTAAGAGTTCTGCATTGCCTCTAACGGAATCCCAACCAGGTTCATATAGAAGTGTATGTCCGTAATCAAAAATAATCATCCGAGGATAGTTCATGTTCTATTCTCCCATAAATTCAAGTTTATCCCTTTCATTTTATCACAGCACAAAGAAACAAGCAATGCATTCTCTGTCGATTACTGCTGTGATGGCGGATCACGCTTTTCTTTCCATTGCATTTTTGCATGCAAAAAGGGCCGCCCTTGCGGGCGACCCATGTTTGTTTAGGAATTATTCCTGACCGGCCATGCGCTTGTAGTTGGCAAGACGCACCTTGGCATCCTCTTCGTTCTGGGCAAAGAGCTTTTCGGCGGCTTCGGGGAACATCTTCAGCAGCGTCTGATAACGGGTTTCGCCGCGGATGAAGTCCTGATAGCTTTCGGTGGGATCCTTGCTGTCGATGGTGAGGGGGTTGTCCAGATCGGGATTGTACCGATACAGGGGCCAATAACCGGCGGCAACAGCCTTGCGGATTTCGGCCTGAGCCAGGGACATATTGATGCCGTGGTTGATGCAGGGAGCATAAGCGATGATCAGGGAGGGACCATGGTACTTTTCAGCTTCGATCATGGCCTTGATCAGCTGAGCGGGGTTAGCGCTCATAGCCACGGTAGCCACGTACACATAGCCATAGCTCATGGCCATCATGCCCAGGTCCTTCTTCTTGGTCCGCTTACCGGCAGCGGCAAACTTGGCCACGGAGCCGGTGGGAGTGGACTTGGAAGCCTGACCGCCGGTATTGGAGTACACTTCGGTA
>JAFSGG010000022.1 GCA_017434775.1 Clostridia bacterium | reverse complement strand
ATATCGATGCCACCGATCGCTTCCTGGATAAACTGGCAGGCGTAGCCGAACCGGAACGCAAGCGCAAGATCATCGGCGGCGAATTCATCGAAGTGTTCGCCGAAGAAGCCGAAAAGCTGGAAGGTGTGGAATTCCTGGCACAGGGAACCATCTACCCCGACATTCTGGAAAGCAAAGACGGCGTGAAGGCGCACCACAACGTGGGCGGTCTGCCCAATGGCATGACCTTCCAGCTGGTGGAGCCCGTGATGCTGCTGTATAAGGACGAAGTGCGCGTGGTAGGCGAAGCCCTGGGCCTGCCCCACGAAATGGTGTACCGTCAGCCCTTCCCCGGCCCCGGCCTGGGTGTACGCTGCCTGGGCGCCATTACCCGGGATCGTCTCCACGCCCTGCGGGAAGCTGATGCTATTCTCCGTGAAGAATTCGCCAACAACGGCCTGGCCGGCAAGGTGTGGCAATACTTCATCGCTGTGCCCGATTTCAAGAGCGTGGGCGTCCGCGACGGCAAGCGCTATGAAGGCTGGCCGGCCATCATCCGCGCCGTCAACACCACCGACGCCATGACCGCCACCATCGAAGAAATTCCCTATGCGCTCCTCCATCATATCACCAACCGCATCACCCACGAAGTGGAAGGCATCAACCGTGTCTGCCTGGACCTGACGCCCAAGCCCATCGGAACGATCGAGTGGGAGTAAAGTTCCGATAGGCCAAAAACCTAGGAAAATCAAGGGTTTTCGGGCTTTCGAAAATCGCCGTGATACTAAAATGCTACGATTTTCAGAAAAGAGGAAATTTGCCCCCAAATGACAGAGGGAATGATCAACAAAGCCCTCCGAAACGATACGTTTCGGAGGGCTTTTTATGTACCAAAGATTATTTCTTTCGCCAGGGATGTTCCGGCTTGCGCTTGCCGCAATCGTCGGAAGTGTAGGGCCAGTTCAGCTTCCACTCCAGATATTCCTCATGAGAGATTTTGTCACTTTTCAATTCTTCCTTCCGCATCAGCCATTCTTCCATGAAGCCGTTGAGGATGTTGTAATTGAAGGTGACCGCCACCCGCTGTTTGGGGAAGTCTGGATCGGTATCGTCGGTGACGCGAAGGAGATGAAGGTTGGTGTGCTGTTCTTCCAGTTCGAAGAGGGTAAAGAGGATATCCTCCGCAGCATAGTCTTCCGGATCGTAAAGGGACCGCCAGTTCACATCCAGCGCTTCGGCAATCTTACGCAGCAATTCTTCCTTGGGCTTTCGGGAATTGTTTTCGTACTGGGCAATACGCACGTCGGCGCTGCTTTCATCAAAGCCCACCTTCATCCCCAGTTCCTTCATGGTCATCTTGCGGAAATTGCGAACACGCTTGATCCTGTCCCCAACGGCCATACCAACGCCTCCCTGTACTGAAAAATACGTCGTTTTTTCCAGTATACCACAGGAGCACAACGCAATGCAAGAAAAACTAAATAAAAAAAGTTAGTATTTTTTTCAGAAACCTATTGCTAAACAAAAATGATTAGTGTATAATGCCAATGCGAGCTAAACAAAAAGAGTTAGTAAACAATCGCAGAAAGGAGACCAATGGATGGAATACAACAACATTTTCATCACCGCAGAAGAATTGGCAAAGGAGCTGCACATCAGCAAAGGAAAAGCCTACAAAATGATTCAGGCATGGAATGAGAAGCTGAAGAAGATGGGCTACATCACGATCCGCGGCCGCATCAGCCGCCAGTATTATCTGGAACAGCTGTACGGCATGGTGGAAGGGAAGGAGAAAAAGTAATTGGCCATCTACAAGGATTACAAACGGGGAACCTACTATTCTTCCTATTACTTCACCGATTACTCCGGCAAGAAGCGGAGGAAAACCAAGCGAGGCTTCAAAACCAAGAAGGAAGCCCAGGAATGGGAACGCCATGCCATCATGATGAGCAAATCGGACATCGGCATGACCTTCGGGGACTTTATCCAGCTCTACTACCGGGACAGGCAGCCCAGACTTCGGGAAAACACATGGCTGCACAAGGTAAATGTGATTGAAACCAAGATCCTTCCGTATTTCAAAGACCGGATGATGAACGATATCATGCCCCGGGACATCATCGCCTGGCAGAACGACATTCTGAAACTGCGCAAGCCGGACGGCACGCCCTTCAAAGACGGGTATCTGAAAAGCATTCACAAGCATCTGTCCTGCATTTTCAATCATGCCGTGCGTTACTACCGCCTGCCCCAGAACCCGGCAGCCATTGCCGGATACATGAGCCGGGAAGCACCCACGGAAATGCAGTTCTGGACCAAGGAAGAGTATCAGAGATTTGCCGATGCGGCGATGGATGAACCCCAGCACTATTATGCATTTGAAGTGCTGTACTGGTGCGGCATCCGGTATGGGGAATTGCGTGCACTGACGGTGGAAGATTTCGATTTTGAAAACAATACGCTGCGCATCAACAAATCCCACCAGCGGATCGGCAACCGGGATGTGATCACACCGCCCAAAACAGCCAAGAGCAACCGTATCATCCGCATGCCAAGGTTCCTGGCGGAAGAGATGAAGGACTATATCAAGTCTTTCTACCACATTAACCCCACCGATCGCATCTTTGATTTTGACCGTCATGTGCTGCACCGGGCCATGCGGAAATATGCCCCAATTGCCGGGGTGAAGGTGATCCGCATTCATGATTTGCGCCATTCCCATGTATCGCTTTTGATTGACCTTGGCTTCACCGCCCTGGCCATTGCCGACCGGATGGGGCATGAGAGCATCGATATCACTTTCCGCTATGCACATCTGTTTCCCAATAAGCAGGTGGAAATGGCGGACAGGCTGGATCGGGAATGGGGAGGAAGGGAGGTGAAATGAAATGTCTCACAAGAATCTGGACGGCCATGGACGGTGGCGGAATGTAACGGTAGCGTTCCGGCTGGGCAAGGAGGAAAACGATCTGCTGAACGAACTGGTGCGCACCAGCGGCAGAACCAAGCAGGATTACATTACCGAGTGCCTTTTGCATCATGAAGTGCGTGTGCAGGGAACGGTGCGGCTCACAAGGCAGCTGACCGAAAGAATTGCTGCCCTTACGGAAGAAATGAAGCGTGTGAAAATCACGGGCAGGCTTGCCCCGGAATTTTTGATGGAACTGCAATTTTTGAATCAGATTTTAAGTTTTGCAAAGGAGGATTGACGGCATGATGTATAAAAAAGAGGCTGCCCCGATTCTGTCTGCGGCAACAGACAGGGGACAGCACACGATGAGTTCAACATCATCTACTATGATACCAACTTCTGTTGAAAATGTCAATGAAGATGTTTCTTGCAGCATGGAAGATGTGCTGCAGAAAATGCAGCGGATGAACGAACCTTCCTACATTCACACCCAGACACTGAATGAACTGTACGACAGTGTGTATGTATCCAGGCCTCCGGTGATCGATGGGCTATTGTATACCGGCACCTATCTCTTCGCCGGGGCACCGAAGGTGGGGAAGTCCTTCTTCATGGCACAGCTGGCCTATCACATTTCCACCGGACGGAAACTGTGGGATTACGAGGTGCATCCCGGCACGGTTTTGTATCTGGCTTTGGAAGATGACTGGCAGCGGCTGCAGGAAAGAATGTTCCGCATGTACGGCGTGGAAGGAACAGACAGGCTGCACTTTGCCGTCTATGCCAGGCAGCTGGGCAACGGGCTGGATGAACAATTGAAGCAATTTGTGGAAGAACATCCGGACACAAAATTGATCATCATCGACACCCTGCAGAAAATCCGGGAGCTTGGGGGAGAGGCCTACAGCTATGCGGATGATTATCAGATTGTGGGACGGCTGAAGCAATTTTCGGATCGCTATGGCATCTGTCTCATCATCGTGCATCACACAAGGAAGATGCCCTCCTCCGATAAATTTGAAATGATCTCCGGCACCACCGGGCTCATGGGCAGTGCAGACGGCGCGTTCGTTCTGCAAAAAGAAAAGCGGACGGACAATAACGCTATCCTCGATGTGGTGGGCAGGGATCAGCCGGATCAGCGGCTGTACCTGACCAAAGATGAAGAAAGGCTGGTGTGGTGTTTTGACAAAGCGGAGCGTGAACTGTGGAAAGAACAGCCGGATCCCTTGCTCCTTTCCATCGCAAACCTTGTGACAGAAGAGGCTCCCCAGTGGCAGGGGAGTGCCACGGAACTGACCGTCGCTCTCTCCATCGAAATGAACGCCAATACCCTCACCAAGAAACTCAACGTACGGGCAGGGAAGCTGTTCAACGACCATGGCATTCAGTATCAGAATGCTCATGGGCGAAGCGGCAGCCGGATCACACTGAAACGAAAAAGTGTGTGACGGGTGTGACGCGTGACGCGTGACGATGCACAGGGGGGTATGTATATTTCATCGTCACGCGTCACACAGCCCCTGCTTCCTTGCACGGATTGCAGAAATTGGATATCCACCTGCAAGCCGTGCAAAAGGCCTCCACTGAGGCCGCCCTCTCCGTTCCCCCTCGGAGAGCCCACGGCACTTTGCAGCCGGAGGATGAAAGTGTCATAGTGGGTTATTACGCTTTGTGAAAAGCGCAAAAAGCCCCGTCGCTTCGCTTCCGGGACCGGATTTTTACTTCAATGAAAGGGGGTGATTTCATCGCCGAAAACCGTACTTTTGCACGCAATCGGGTGCTGAAATCCCAGGGAATTCTCAACGCAGAAAAACACAACGAACGAAAAAACGATGCCTATTCCAATTCCGATATCGTCACGCACATGAGCGAAATGAACGTGCATTACAAAAAGCCAACCGCATCTTACGAAGAAATGTTTGCACAATTGGAACAGCAGGGCGTGATCTCCACCCGCGGTCTGAAACCTGACGCCGATCATTTTTGTGAACTGATTTTCGATGTGAACAGTGCTTACTTCCACAACAATGGCGGTTACGGTTTTGCCAAAAAGTTTTATGAGGATGCGTACAAAGCAGCCATTGAAATTGTGGGCGGTGAGCAGTTTATCCTCTCTGCTGTCATGCATGCGGATGAAAAGAACCGTGCCATGAGTGATGCACTGGGTCAGGATGTGTACCATTATCACATGCATGTGGTGTATGTGCCGGTGGTGGAAAAGAAAGTGCTGTGGACCAAACGGTGCAAAGATCCCACGCTTGTCGGCAAGGTGAAAGAAGTGATCATGCAGGTCAGCCGCAGCAAAAAATGGGCATCCCGGCAAGCGGTGGATGAAAACGGTGCGCTGATGTTTTCCAAAAACGGAAAGCCGATTCTGAAGCCTTCCTACAGCCTTTTGCAGGATCAGTTTCACAAATTTATGCAGGATGCTGGCTACACCGATCTGAAACGCGGGCAAAGAGGAAGCACCGAAGAGCACCTGACTGTCACCCAATTTAAAGTGATGAAGGAGCAGGAACGGCTCATGCAGCAGCAGGAACAGCTGGCAGAAATTGAAGATCGGAAACTGGCCGCTGCGGAAGATTTGCATCAGCTGGAAAAGGAAAAGAAAAAAGCGGACAAGCAATTGCAGCAAACAGAACTGGAAGTGGAACGGTTGGCACCGAAAGTGAAAAACCTGAACGACAAGCTGAACCAATATCGCAACGATCCCAACGAAGCCCTGCCCGAAGCCGGCACGCTGGAATCCGGTAAAGCCTACCGGGAAAAGAAAGCCATTCCGCTGGTGCAGAAATTGCTGAATTACATTTTCGGTTTGCGGAACAAAGTGATCGAACTGGAACGCAAGGTGGAAAAACTGATGGACAATGTGCGGTCATGGAAAGGTGCTTACGATCGTGCCATGACCAAGCTGGAAGAATCTCGTTTCAAAGCCGATCGGTATGACCGGCTTAGACGGCTGGTGGGGGAAAGCAAAATCGAAGAGGTTTTGTCCCGCGAGCCCATACACAACCCGCAACAACAAACACAAACTCAAACAAAGAAAGGAGCATTACGATGAGCGATTTGATGAAGGATATCCGGGAGAGCATTTCTTACGTGAAGAAAGGGGACTATTATCTGCCCGACCTTTCCCTGCCCAAGGAACACCTGAACGGACTGTGGGGGAGGATGAAGCTGCGCCGTATGCAGCAGCATGATCCGATCATGTATCAGGTGCAGTTGCTCAGCGGCACCCTGATCGGGAACCTGAACGATATGAACGATCGTGCGGAAAAGCTTTATCAGCAGCTGGTGAAGGAAATGAAAGCTGCCAGAGGAGCCACGGAGCAATTGAAGGAGCAGGATCAGATGGCCTGGGTGCGCCTGATGAACAGCATCGACCACGACACCCGGGAAATTGTACTCAGTGAGGTGGTGTATGCGGAATGAAGCAAACGCTGCAGTCCCTCAGCTTCTACATGATGAATGCCGGCAACGAAATCGCAAGCCTTCGCCTGATCGTGGAAGGTGCGGTGGTGCTCTACGAAAACGAGGCCTCCGATCTTATCACCCTGCCCGATGCCGACGATAACCCCGACGCCGTCACCGCTTTCGATACCATCGGCACCGCCCTGTACGACCTGCGGGACAAACTCACCGCCATGCAGCAGGAGCACCGCCGTGAAATCGACCGCCAGATCGTGCCGGAAAACTAAATCAATCAAAAAGCCGCTCGGTTTTCCGGGCGGCTCAATTTGTTGATTATGTTTAATTTGATCAAAATTGAAAAAATGATCAAATTGATATTGACAATTGTCATATTGCGAGATAATATAGTACTGAAAGAGAATAATGATTTTGAGGTTATGTATGAGATATTTCGATTATCAGAAAGTGTATTCAAAACTCTTGTCAACCGAAACTGTTAGCTACTTAACGAAAATTCATGAATACAAAGGCGAACAAACTTTATTTATTGAAGCACAGTCAGATACTTTGACCCAGCTTTTGAATGTGGCAAAAATCCAGAGTACAGAAGCATCCAACAGAATTGAGGGCATTTACACTTCTGACGAGCGTTTGAGTAAGATTGTTCAGGACAAAACCATGCCCCGGACGCGAAGCGAAAAAGATATCGCTGGCTACCGAGATGTGCTGACAACGATTCATGAGAATCATGAATACATTCCGCTGAAACCAACCATCATCTTGCAATTGCATCGTGACTTGTATAAGTTTAGCGGCAAGGAAATGGGAGGAGCTTATAAAGTCTCCGACAATCGGATTGAAGAGACAGATGCTCAGGGCAATAAGAGAGTCAGGCTTGTTACAGTTCCTGCTTGGGAAACGGCTGAAGCAATTGAAAGGACATGCAAAGCTTTT
>JAFSGG010000112.1 GCA_017434775.1 Clostridia bacterium | reverse complement strand
CAGATCGTGAAGGAAACCTTCGTGAACGACCTGCCCTCCAAGCTGCATGCACGCCGCCTGATGATGGCGTACCTGTATGACATCAAGGAGCAGAAGAAGGACGACGAAAACAAGGCCGATTATAAGGAACGCACCAAGGATAACAAGCATCCCGTGGTGGAAAAGCTGTTCCGTGAATATGGCCCCAAGTATCGCGCCCGCAACCAGGAAAAGAACTGCGCCGGCGGTTATACCCGGATGTATAAGCTGGGCCCGCGCCGCGGTGACGCTGCCGAAATGGTAGTGATCGAACTGGTGTAAGCTGCATATAACAGCAATGAAAGCAGACTGTGTGAAAGCATGGTCTGCTTTTTTGATGGGCAGAGTGAAGTAAACAGCCCTGCAGGGATAGGGGATGCAGCGTGATAACGAGAAGGCCACATAAAAGAGTCTTGGCAACTCTCAATATATTACAGACATTTAATGGAAAAAGAACACAAATGTAATAAACAATGCTTTCTGCGCTTAATACTTTATGGTATTATAGTGATTGTGGAAATATATAGAAAATTGAGTTGACGGTTGTCTTTTTTCGTGCAGCCGTTAACCGAAGAGGAGAGGAAAGCGATATGAAGCTGAATCGGAAACTGATGCTGATTCTGGCCGTCGTATTGAGCGTTGCAATGGCTGCCGGCGGCACCATGGCTTACCTTCAGGACACGGACGAAGACGTGAACGTAATGACGCTGGGCAATGTGTACATTAACCAGCTGGAATACGAACGCGTCCCCACTGAAGGCCATGAACTGACCAACGATGCTTGGGTGTCTACCGGCGAAACGGATAAGTACGGCTATACTCCGGACGAAGTGCGGCCTTTTACCCAGGCTAAGCCTCTCTATCCCGCTGTGTTTGCCGATGGCATAATCAAGTGGGACGACCGGAACGGCTCCCAGGCTGCTTCCGGCGAGGGTTCTCATCAGCAGAGCTGGGGCGGCGTGAAGGGTGAAAAGACCACGGGTGCCCCCGGTTCTTACCAGCTGTTTGACGACAGCGTGAAGAATGTGATCGATAAATTCGTGTTTGTGGAAAATACCGGCAGTTCCGATGCCTATGTGCGCACTTGGATTGCTCTGGAACAGGGCAGTGTGGCGGCGAATGATTTTGCCAGCGTGATCATGACCAATACGGATAAGGATCATTGGGATTGGGAAACCGTGGCCACGGATGTGGAAATCGAAGGGAACAAGTATGTTTTGAAGGTTGCAACCTATAAAGGCCCCACTTCCAATCCCACGGGCATTCTGGCTGCCGGCTCCATTTCCTATGTGAGCCTGGCGCAGGTGTATATGCGTCCCGAAGCCACCAATGATGACGTGATCGCTATTGACGGCAACCAGAACGGCACCTATGATATTCTGGTGGTGTCTCAGGCGGTGCAGGCAGAAGGCTTTGAAAACGGCGCGGTTGCTCTGAACGATGCCTTTGGCGAAGCCGGAGAGGATAATCATCCCTGGACTGAAGGGAATTTGCCCGGTCCGAATATCGGCTGGCCTGGGTTCATTATGAATGGTCAGGAAGCTTATGAGAGTAGTCTGACGGTTGGTGAGTACACTCTGGGTGACGATATCAAAACTTCGGATGCTGAAAATCACTACAGCGGCAACCGGGAGTATGCCATCACCGGCGCCCGGGAATATACCCTGAACCTGAACGGTCATGCCATTATGCATGACGGTTCCTATCAGGACGGCAAAAATACCGGCTATACCTACCTTTACACCACGGCTTATAATGGCAAGCTGACCATCAATGGCGAGGGCGAAATCTGGTCTGAAAACCCCGAGGGGAATTGTTGTATTGTGTATGCCCAGGGCCCCTCTGAAGTTGTGATCAATGGCGGCGATTTCCGCGCAACCCGCGGCATTCCCGTCTGGGCCGGCAATAATTCCAAGGTTACGATCAACGGCGGAACCTTCATTTCTTTTGAAGGAAACAATAACGAGGAAATGATCTATTCCAGCGGTGGCGTGATCGATATTTACGGCGGCTTCTTCCACAATACGGGTTGGGAAAGCCGTCCGGTCAATGTGGCAAACGCTAACCGGGGCACCGGCTTTATCAACATTTACGGCGGCACGTTTGTGAACTTTGATCCTTCCACCGGCGGCGATGATCCCAATAACATCAGGGTGATGGAAGGCTACACCGTGGTTTCCGAAACCCAGGATAACGGCGACGTATGGTATACCGTTGTAAAAAAGTAATACACCCATAAGCAAGAATCAAACCCTGCCGGAAGGCAGGGTTTTTTATGCGGCGAACCGGCAGAGAAGGGCAGCCGGAAATAGCACAATCGGGTGAAAAAAGGGCAAAAACGGGCATTGACGGGCGCAGAAAATGGGTCTACAATAACAGAAGCTGCTTGTGCGGCTTGAGGAAAAGAGGTGCTGAAGAATGCGTGCGAAGGTACACACGCTGGACATGACCCAGGGGGCTATTTTGCCCCAGCTCATCCGGTTTTCGCTGCCGCTGATGGCCACCAGCTTTTTGCAGCTTTTGTATAATGCGGCGGATATGATGGTGGTGGGTCAGTTTGGCGGCACAGAGCCTTTGGGTGCGGTAGCCAGTGCCGGAAAGCAGTCTCTGGCTGCGGTGGGGTCCACCGGCGCATTGATCAATCTGATTGTGAACCTGTTTGTAGGCTTTTCATTGGGGGCCAATGTGGTGATTGCCCATGCCAAGGGTGCGCAGGATCGTAAGGGCGTGCAGCGCAATGTGCATACGGCCATTCCCCTGGCGCTGATTTCCGGCGTGATTCTGATGTTTATCGGTTTCTTTCTGGCCCGGCCTTTGCTGCAAATGATGGACAGCCCCCATGACGTGATTGACAAAGCCACGCTGTATGTGAAGCTGTTTTTTCTGGGCATGCCGGCCAATATGCTGTATAACTTTGGCGCAGGCATCATGCGTGCCGTGGGGGATACCAGGCGGCCCCTGGTTTATCTGGGCATTTCGGGGCTGGCCAATGTGCTGCTGAATTTGCTGCTGGTGATCGTGTTTCGTATGGACGTGGCCGGT
Source organism: Clostridia bacterium (assembly GCA_017434775.1). GTDB lineage: Bacteria > Bacillota > Clostridia > Christensenellales > Aristaeellaceae > RUG563. Next base: position 6,494 of record JAFSGG010000112.1, on the reverse strand, counting down.
GTGGCCATTGCCACGGTGGTGAGCCAGGTGCTCAGCGCATTCTTTGTTCTCTGGCATCTGACCCATACAGACGAAGATATCCGGCTGGATCTGAAGAAAATGAAGCTGGATAAGGAATGCGTAAAGGAAATTGTGCGGGTGGGTTTGCCGGCCGGTATCCAGAGCAGCCTGTTCAGCCTGTCCAACGTGACCATTCAGCGCTCCATCAATATTCAGGGGTCTGACTGGGTGGCCGGCAATGCGGCCGCTGCCAATGTGGAAGGCTTTGTGTGGGTGAGCATGAACGCCATTTCTCAGGGTACGCTGACCTTCTCCAGCGCCAACCGGGGCGCCAAGGAATATGCCCGGGTGCGGAAGGTGCTGTGGGTTTCGCTGATTACGGTGGTGGCGGTGGGGCTGGCCATCAGCATGGTAGCCCTGCTGTTTGGCGATACGCTGCTTGCCCTGTACAACGGTGATTCTACAGTGATCGAAAAGGGCATGGTGCGCATGGTGATCATTATGACCACCTACTGGATCTGCGGCCTGATGGACGTGGCCGGCAGTCAGATGCGCGGCATGGGCTACGCTATTTCGCCCATGATCGTCAGCCTGACCGGCGCCTGTGCGTTCCGCCTGGTGTGGGTGGCTATGATGACCGAAGGCGGCCTTCTGGCCCGATTGCTGGGCATGGATCTTTCCGTTGCGGAAAACTATATGACAACCCTCTATATATCCTACCCCATCAGCTGGGCGCTGACGTTCCTGGCGCACCTTGGCTGTTATTTCTTCCTGGGTAGGCCCAAGATGATCCGGCAGGAAAAGGAAATGCTGCGGGCGGCCGAACAATGAAAAAAGAAGCGGAATGTGTGAAGAAGCACATTCCGCTGTTTTTATTTATTGGGGAAGAAGGGGGAGGTAGAGGGCCGAATCCCAATAGGTTTGATGATCGTCCAGCCAGACCAGATATACGCCCCGGGGCAGCTCTCCGGCGTTGGGACGGAAATCCACACTGAAATGGAAATCCGTGGGCTGCAAATCCGGGGTTGTGCTCATGCCGCTGGAATAGGAGGCAAGGTGCAGGGAAAGGGCGTGATCCTTGGTTTCCAGGGCTTGTTCAAACACATCCTCCGGGAAAACGGACAGGAAGCTTTCGGAAGAAATGAAGGCCGGGGAAAGATCGGTGATGCGACCTTCCAGCAGGCCGCCGGTGGGGGTGAGGGTGAAGCGATCCAGATGGAGGGTGTACAAATCATTTTTGTATTCCCCGGGGGCGGCGGCAACGGTGGTGATTTTGGTTTCTTTCATCACAATGGGGAAGAAAAATTCCGCGGATTCGATTTTCTTCAGCCGGGAGGGGCGGGGCAGGGATGCCATGTTCAGCAGGCCTTCGTCGGCCAGGATGGGCAGCTTATCGGTGACGATATCGCATTCCCCGGCATTGTATTCCGAAAGGGATACGGGGATGTATTCCGCCAGCGGTTCAAACACATCCACCCGGATAGAGAGGGTGGCATTTTCCAGGGGCTGCAGGGGATCTTTGGCGACGGAATGGAACATGGAGCTTTCCGAAACTTCACTTTTCCATTCTTCCGTGGTATCGGAAGTGGCAATGAAGGAAACGAAGAAGGTATCTTCCGTTGGCAGGGCAGCGCCTTCCACCTGGCCGCCCAGAGCCTGCCCGGTGTAATTGCCGTAAGGCAGCTGGGCTGTGCCGGCCAGCAGGGGCATGCCGTTCAGTTTGGCATGGTGGACGGTATAGACCAGCGGCTTTCCGGTGGGGTTTTTGAGGGTGAAGCCCATGGTCAGCGTTTCGCCGTCAAAGAAGGTTTGGGTGAGGGTCAGGGCGGCGTTTTTCGTTTGCTGAAGATCGTTGTTATGCTGCACCAGCGCTTGCATTTCCGCCGGGGCTTCTTCGCCCCGGAAGAGCCAGCTTAGCACATCCGGTTGCAGAGCAGTGACAGCCAGGGCAGATGCGGCAATCAGCACAAGGGCACAAGCCAGCGCCAGGGCAGTGCTTATTTTCTTTTTCACAGGGGGTTCTCCTTTCGCCTTTTGCAGAATGGGCGCAAGCAGCGAAGGGGCGGCGTCCACGGCCCGGGTGCAGTCATCCACGGCCATTCGCACCTGTTCCATGATCTGCCGGTCATCGGTCATTGCCTTCGCCTCCTTCCAGTTCGGCTTTCAGTTTTTGTTTGGCTTTTTGAATGCGTTGGGAAACGGCGGCTTCCGAAATGCGGAGAATGGAAGCAATCTCCTTCATTGTGTACCCTTCGTAGAAATAGAGGGTCACCGCTTCCAGATATTTGGGTTTCAGTTTCATGATGGCCATGGTGAGGGACAGATGATCATCGCTTGGCGGCGGAGAGGCAAGGGGCAGCTTGTCCACATCCATTCGGGGATCGATGTAGCGGTGCCAGGCACTGCGCCGCATATCCCGGCACTGGTTCAGGGCAATGCGGATGAGCCAGGTTTTTTCGTTGCTGTCACCCCGGAAAGCAGGGAGATTTTTGTAGGCCTTCAGGAAGGTTTCCTGCACGGCATCTTTGGCCATTTCCCAGTCCCGCAGGTACAGGCAGCAGATGCGCAGCAAATCCTTCTCGTATTGCAATACCAGCTGTTCCAGCTTTTCTGTCAGGGCTTGATCCGGCGCCTGAATCGTACCCATTCTCTCTCACCTCCTCATACAATTAGACGATGGAAAACCGAAAGAATAAAGCGTTTGGAAAAATCTTTTTTATTATAGCATATTTTCAGCGGGCGGAATGCATTTTTCTGGGCTTGCTTGCTTTCCCCCAGCCGGAATGATACAATAAAACAGAAGAAGCAATGGAGGATACGATATGAAAACCCTCTTTGTATCGGATTTGGACGGAACGCTTTTGCGCAGCGATCAAAGAACGTCGGATTATACCAATCAGGTGATCAACACATTGGCGGAACGGGGCGTGTATTTTTCCTACGCCACCGCCCGTTCTTTCCATACCGCAAGGAAAGTGACGAAGGGCATGGAAGCCCGTTTTCCTCTGATCGTATATAACGGCGCTTTTATTGTGGAGAATGGTACTGGGCGCATTTTGCAGGCTGTGTATTTTCAGGCGGACGAAGCCCGGGAAATCCTTTCTGCCCTTTTGCAGCAGGGCGTGCAGCCCATTGTGTACAGCGTAAAGGATGGCAAGGAGCAGATGCGCTATATCCGCGCCAAAATGCATTCCGAAGCCTGTGCATTTATGGATACCCGGAAAGGGGATGTGCGGGATACGCCGGTAGAGGACGAAGGGCAGCTGGTGCAGGGGGATGTGTTCTACTTCACTTGCATCGAGGAAAAAGAAAAGCTGGAACCGCTGCATGAACGTTTCCGGGAAAAATACCGCTGTGTGTATGCCCGGGATATCTATTCCGATGCCCAGTGGCTGGAAATCATGCCCAAGGTTGCCTCCAAGGCCAATGCCATTGGTCGTCTGAAAAAGATGCTGGGCTGTGACAAAGTGGTGGCCTTTGGGGATGGGCTGAACGATGGGGATATGTTTGACATGGCGGACGAAGCCTACGCCGTGGAAAATGCGGCGAAAGAACTGAAGGAAAAAGCCACCGCTGTGATCGGCGGCAACAACGAGGACGGCGTAGCCCAATACCTGGCAAAACGTTTGAAGATGGAGGAGCAAGATGGACAGAGCAGCGTTGATTGATTTTCTCATCCGGGCCAAGCAGAAGACCTATGCCGGCAAAGGGGCGGAGGAAGCGCCCAGCCGTCCCTGCTCCCATGATCTGAAATATGCGGAAGGGGAACTGTGCTATCTGGATACTTACCTTGGGGGCGATTGCTTTGCCGGGGAGGAAGCCCTGTGGGAAAACGGAAAGCCCATCTGGAGCATGAACTATGCCGGGCAGGTGACCGGTGCGCCCTTCAGCGGCGATTTTTTGAAGGAAGCGTTGCGCCATGTGCCAAAGACCATGCCCTACCGAGGCCCGGAACGGTACGAAAACGGGGATTATCTGTACACCTGCACCGTGGAAGGGGATTTTGAATGGTTTCAGGGTTATGAAACCATCAGCTTCCGGGGCGAAAAGATTTATGATTGCTATTTCCACGGTACGTCCCTTCGCGGCGGGGTGTAAGGAGAGGCCATGAAAACGATTTATTGCTATATTTATCCGGACTTTGCGGATTTTGAAGTGACCATCCTTGTGCATCGGCTGCGCAATGCCGGCGGATACAAAATAGTGACCCTGGCGGAAACCGAAGAGCCGGTGATGAGCCAGAGCGGCTTGCGCTATCTGCCGGATCTGTTGATCAGCGAAGCAAACGCGGAGGTGGCGGCCGGGCTGATCATTCCCGGAGGCCCCATCTGCAACGAGCAGAACGCCATTGTACCGCTGGTGCAAAAGATGGATGAACAGGGAAAGCTGCTGGCGGCCATTTGCTTTGGCCCACAGTTTCTGGGCCGGGCTGGGGCGCTGGACGGGCACACCTATACCACCTCTTGCAGCGAAGAAACCATCCGGCATCTGAATGTCTGCGATCCCTTCCCTCGGCGCAATTTCCGCAGCGCCCGGGTGTGGCAGGACGGCCATGTGATCACCGCTCCGGGCCATGCGCCGGTGGATTTTGCGGCGGCTGTTTGCCGGTATCTGGGCGTGTATGATGACCCGGAAAAAGAATACCGGGAATTGTGGAAAATTTGCGACAGGGGAGAAGAACATGCGTAAAACGTTGCTGGAGGAGCGGCCGGCTTTTCCGGAAGAAATTGAAAAAAGGATCGGGCAGGCGCAGGTGTATGATTCCAGCTGCGGCGAAAATGCCCGGGTGTATTATGCGGATAACGGCCTGTATGTGAAGACGGCGGTTAAGGATTCCCTTGCCCACGAAGCGCAGATGGGGCGGCAGTTTGCCGCTCGTAAACTGGGACCGGAAGTGCTGCTGTATCGGACGGACGAAAAAGACTGGCTGGTTACCCGGGAAGTAAAAGGGCAGGATCTGACCCATTTTCTGGACAAACCGGAACTGCTCTGCCGGCAAATGGGTTCTGTGCTGCGGCAGCTGCACGATCAAAAACCGGTTGATGCGCCGGAAGCGCCCACGTTTGCCCTCTATCGCGAAGGTGTTAAACGAGGCATCAGCGAAGCCAATTTCCAGAAATATGTGCTGCTGGATTCCTTTGGCATCCGCACACCGGAAGAAGCGTTCCGTCTGGCTGGCGAGGGGCTTGGCTTGCTCCGGCAGGACGTGCTCATCCACGGGGATGCCTGCCTGCCCAACATGATGATGGAAAAGGAACAGATCACATCCTTCATTGATTTTGCGTGCAGCGGCGCAGGCGACCGGCACATTGACCTGTTCTGGGCGGTATGGAGCCTCAGCTTTAACCTGAAAACAGAAGCGTATACCACCGCCTTTCTGGATGCTTACGGCCGGGACAAGGTGGATGAACAGAAACTGCGCATTGTGGCCGCGCTGGAAGCACTTGGCTGAGGAGGAGATATGGAGAGAAACATGGTGAGCCTGTTTCTGCTGAAAGGGAAACAGGTATTGCTTCTTTACCGGGAAGGCGGCCGGGTGGCCCATCATCTGTATGTGGCGGCCTGCGGCGGGCACATGGAGCCCCATGAACTGAACAACGCCAGGGCTGCCGTGCTGCGGGAAATGCAGGAGGAACTGGGCCTTTCCCCAACCGATGTGGGGGAAATCCGGCTGCGCTATATCACCCTGCGCAATGCCGGGCAGGAAATACGCCAGAATTTTTATTTCTTTGCAGAATTACAGACGGAAAAGCCCCTCACTTCCAATGAAGGAAATTTGCGCTGGTGTACCGAAACAGAAGCCCTTTCCCTGCCCATGCCGGTTTCCGCCAAGGCGGTGCTTTGTCATTATTTCCGGGAGGGTAAACAAACGGACGTCCTCTACGGCTGCATTTCCGATGGGCAGCAGGCCCACATTATCCCCATGAATGCGTAATGGTTCTGAGGTAATTCGGAATTCGGAAATAAGAATGAAGAATTATAGCATAATTAAGAATTCAGAATGAAGAATTGTAGTTTATTGCCCAATTGTAGGGAACGAAACACCATAGGGGCGGCCATTGGCTGTCCTTTTTCCATCTTCAAAACCAGCAGGTAGGAACAAATCTTGTATCTCCCTTTTTCGTGGGAATGTGCTTCCGGAAATTGAGGAACCTTTGTGGGGTTTCACCCCACGCCCCACAAGGGGCATTGTTCCGCAACCTCAATCTACGCCTTGGTCGCTGGCGCTCCCAATGCTTGTTTCGGTTGATTCATTCGGCTTCCTGCGGCTTTCAGCCGCTCCCTTCACTGGAGGGCCGGTCGCCTCATTCACCCTTGACCCATCCTGCGGATGGAGTGGAAGGATCATACAAACGCTGTGCCGCCGAAGCAGAAACATCCTGATACAAAAGGGAAGAAAAACAGCAAACCTCCAATCTATAAACACTCTTTTACCTATTCTAAATTCATGCACTAACGAAATTCTTCATTCTTCATTCTTAATTCTGAATTTT
>JAFSGG010000111.1 GCA_017434775.1 Clostridia bacterium | reverse complement strand
GACATTCTCGGGGTAGTGGCGGGTTTCGGTTTCGTATTCAACGTGAGCGGTGTTGATGGTGATTCCGCGGGCCTTTTCTTCGGGGGCCTTGTCGATTTCATCATACTTCATGGCCTGAGCACCGCCGCCGGCAGCCAGCACCATGGTGATGGCAGCAGTCAGGGTGGTCTTGCCGTGGTCAACGTGACCGATGGTACCAATGTTTACGTGGGGCTTATTGCGTACAAATTTTTCCTTTGCCATTGGGAATTCCCTCCTGTTTGTCAATGAAAAATCAGTCAGTAGTAGTTGAATTTATCGTTTGCCGACAACCTTTTCAGCAACACTCTTGGGCACTTCTTCGTAGTGATCGAACTGCATGGTGTACATGCCGCGGCCCTGAGTACGGCTGCGAAGGTCGGTGGCATAACCGAACATTTCGCTGAGCGGAACGAAGGAATGAACGGACTGTTCACCCATCCGGGTATCGATGTTATCGATCCGGCCGCGGCGGGAGTTGATATCGCCCACCACGTCGCCCAGATACTGGTCGGGCACGATGGTTTCCACCTTCATCATGGGCTCCAGCAGGCGTTCGTCTGCCTTGGCCAGGGCTTCCTTGAAGGCCATGGAACCGGCGATCTTGAAGGCCATTTCAGAAGAGTCAACATCGTGGTAGGAACCGTCAACGACGGCCACCTTGAAGTCAACCACTTCGAAACCGCCCAGAAGGCCTGCACCTGCGGCTTCCTGGATACCGGCGTCAATGGGAGCAATGAATTCCTTGGGAATCACGCCGCCGATGATCTTGTTTTCAAACAGATAACCGGCACCGGGTTCCTGGGGAGCCATTTCGATGACGCAGTGACCATACTGGCCGTGACCGCCCGTCTGACGGACAAAACGACCTTCGGCACGAACGGCCTTGGTAATGGTTTCGCGGTAGGCCACCTGGGGCTTGCCCACGATGGCTTCCACCTTGAATTCACGCATCATGCGGTCCACGATGATTTCCAGGTGAAGTTCGCCCATACCGGCGATAATGGTCTGACCCGTTTCCTGATCGGTATAGGTCTTAAAGGTGGGGTCTTCTTCCGACAGACGCTGCAGCGCCAGGCTCATCTTATCCTGGCCGGCCTTGGTTTTGGGCTCAATGGCCACCTGGATAACGGGATCCGGGAATTCCATGGATTCCAGCACGATCTGTGCCTTTTCGTCGCACAGGGTATCGCCGGTGGTGGTGTCTTTCAGACCCACGGCGGCGGCGATTTCGCCGGCATACACGGTTTCCACGTCTTCGCGGTGGTTGGCGTGCATCATCACAATGCGGCTGAAGCGCTCACGCTTTTGCTTGGTGGAGTTATAGACGTAGCTGCCGTTATTGATCATACCGGAGTAGACACGGAAGAAGGCCAGCTTGCCCACATAGGGGTCGGCTGCGATCTTGAAAGCCAGAGCCGAGAAGGGCTCGGTATCGCTGGCTTCGCGAACGGTTTCAGTGTCGGGATCCTTGGGCAGGGTGCCCCGGACCGCAGGTACATCAAGGGGAGAAGGCAGATACGCAAGAACAGCGTCCAGCAAGGGCTGCACACCCTTATTGCGGTAGGAAGTACCGCACAGGACGGGGGTCAGGGCGCAATCCAGGCAGCCTTTGCGCAGGGCGGTGACGATTTCTTCTTCCGTGAGTTCTTCACCCATAAGGAATTTTTCCATCAGTTCATCGTTCTGCTCGGCAGCGGCTTCCACCATTTCTTCCCGCAGCATCTGGGCTTCATCCAGCAGATCCGCAGGAATTTCTTCTTCACGGACATCCTTGCCTTCATCGTCGTAATACACTTCCGCCTTCATCTTGACCAGGTCAATGATGCCGCGGAACGTACCTTCCTTACCGATGGGCAGCTGGATGGGCACGGCCTTGGTGCCAAGACGGGTGCGCATCATATCCACAACGCGGTGGAAATCAGCGCCGGTAATGTCCATCTTGTTCACATAGGCAATACGGGGAACATGGTATTTGTTGGCCTGACGCCAGACGGTTTCGCTCTGGGGTTCTACGCCGCCTTTGGCGCAGAAAACGGCCACAGCGCCGTCCAGAACACGCAGAGAACGTTCGACTTCAACGGTGAAGTCCACGTGGCCGGGAGTGTCGATCAGGTTGAGACGATGACCCTTCCACTGGCAGGTGGTAGCGGCGGAGGTGATGGTAATACCACGCTCCTGTTCTTCTTCCATCCAGTCCATGGTGGCGGCGCCTTCGTGGGTTTCGCCCAGCTTGTGGACGCGGCCGGTGTAGAAGAGGATGCGCTCGCTGGTGGTAGTCTTACCGGCATCGATGTGAGCCATGATACCAATGTTGCGAACTTTATCAAGCGGATGACTTCTCGGCATGCGGTTGGTTCTCCTTGTATTTGGTTTAATAGATTCACGGTAGCAAGTTTACTGGGCAGGCGCACAAAAGCACCGCCCTCCGCTTGCTTACCAGCGATAATGGGCGAATGCCTTGTTGGATTCGGCCATACGATGCATTTCTTCCTTGCGCTTGACGGCGTTGCCGGCGTTTTCGGCAGCTTCCATCAGTTCGGCGGCCAGGCGTTCAGCCATGGTCTTTTCGCCGCGCTTGCGGGAGAAATCCACGATCCAGCGCAGGGCCAGGGTCTGGCGGCGTTCAGGGCGGATTTCCACAGGCACCTGATAGGTAGCGCCGCCGACGCGGCGGGCCTTGACTTCCAGCTGGGGCATCACGTTAGCGAGAGCCTGCTGGAAAACGTCATTGCCTTCCTTGCCGGTTTTATTCTTGATCATTTCGAAGGCATTGTAGCAAACCTGCTGCGCAACGCCGCGCTTGCCGTCGAGCATGATCTGGTTAATGAGCTTGGTGACCACAACGGTCCCGTATACGGGATCGGGGAGCACTTCGCGCTTGGGAATAAATCCACGACGGGGCATGATGTTCCCTCCTCAAAAATGTTTCCGTTTGCTTTCATCGGGCCGTCCACAGCATGTCAGCATCATGCCGTTCCGATTGCTTGGTGCGCTGCAGATGAATGTCCGGGCCTGCAAATGGGTGTTCCTTCCCGGGTTTGCGGTTCCCGTTCCTTCATGCTGCTCAGGCAGCAGCCCATGGGATGAAGGGCAACGTTTTTACTTCTTGGGGCGCTTGGCGCCGTAGAGCGAGCGGCCCTGGTTGCGCTTGGCAACACCGGCCGTATCCAGCGCGCCACGAATGATGTGATAGCGAACGCCGGGCAAATCGCGCACACGGCCGCCGCGGATAAGCACGACGGAGTGTTCCTGCAGATT
>JAFSGG010000110.1 GCA_017434775.1 Clostridia bacterium | reverse complement strand
GCCGAAGAACCCGCTGCTGAAGAAGCCGTGGTGGAAGAAGTTGTAGCCGAAGAACCCGCTGCTGAAGAAGCCGTGGTGGAAGAAGTTGTAGCCGAAGAACCCGCTGCTGAAGAAGCCGTGGTGGAAGAAGCTGTAGCCGAAGAACCCGCTGCTGAAGAAGCTGTGGTGGAAGAAGCTGTAGCCGAAGAACCCGCTGCTGAAGAAGCTGTGGTGGAAGAAGTTGCCGCCGAAGAAACCGCTGCTGAAGAAGCCGTGGTGGAAGAAGTTGCCGCTGTGAAGACCTACGCCGAATATGCTGCTGCCGCCGTGGATACCCCCGTGGAAGTGGAAACCTATGTGCAGGCCAAGCAGTCCTGGTGGGACAATAAGGGCACTTTCTACACCCAGAACGAAGACGGCGCCTACTTCATCTATGAAATGGCCATCTCCGAAGAAGATTACAACAAGCTGGTTCCCGGCACCAAGATTCTGGTGAAGGGCTACAAGGCCGAATGGGCCGGCGAATTCGAAATCGTGGACGCCACTTTCGAAATCCTGGAAGGCGAATACATCGCCGAAGCCAAGGACCTGACCAACGTGCTGGGCACCGACGAACTGATCAACTACCAGAACCAGTTCGCCGCTTTCAAGGGCATGACCGTGGAAGCCATCAGCTACAAGAACGGCGAACCCGGCGATGACATCTACGTCACCCTGAGCCTGAACGGCGCTTCCTATGATTTCTGCGTGGAACGCTACCTGACCGGTCCCGAAACCGAAGTGTATGCCGCTTTCGCCACCCTCAAGGCCGGCGACGTGGTGGACGTGGAAGGCTTTGTGTACTGGTACAATGGCGTGAACACCCACATCACCAAGGTGACCGTGGTTACCGCCAAATAACGATCAATCAATCAATCTGTGGCGTCTTCCTTCCGGAGGACGCCACTGCTTTATCCAAACGGAGGTACATATGGCAAAAATCGTATTTTTCCCCGGCGCAAAACTGGATTTGGAAACCGCTCTGGCCTTGGATGTGGATGCATACAGCGAAGAAGAACTGGCAGCGTTGTTTCCCTTGCTGGAAGATCTCTATGATGAACTGAATGCGGAAGAACCGGAAGACCCCGAAAGCGAAGAATACTATGAATGGGCCGCACTGATGGAAGAAATAGACGATCTGATGGACGAAATTCAGGACCTGCTGGACGAATAAAAGGAGGCCTTTGCCATGCTGACCAAGGAACAGAGGCTGCGCATGCTCCAGTGCCCCCAAGGGCCTGTGGATCTGGTGCTGGATACCGATACCTATAATGAAATTGACGATCAGTTTGCCCTGGCCTATGCCCTGTTTGCAACGGAAAAATTGAATCTGAAAGCCGTGTATGCTGCACCTTTCCATAACGAGCGTTCATCCGGCCCCAAGGACGGCATGGAAAAAAGCTATCAGGAAATCCGGAATCTATTCCGGCTGGCCGGCCGGGAAGCACCGGCTTTCCGGGGGGCGACCGGATATCTTCCGGACGAGAAAACACCGGTGGATTCCCCTGCCGCCCGGGATCTGTGTGCCCGTGCCATCTGCTATTCCCCGGAAAAGCCGCTGTATGTGGCGGCCATCGGCGCTATCACCTATATTGCCAGCGCACTTTTGCTGCGGCCGGATATTGCGGGCAACATGGTCATCGTCTGGCTGGGCGGCCACAGCATCCACTGGCCGGATAACCGGGAATTCAACTGCCAGCAGGACGTGGCCGCTGCCCGGGTGGTTTTCGCAAGCGGCGCGCCGCTGGTAATCTTGCCCTGCATGGGTGTTGTCAGTGCCTGCACCACCACCGGCCCGGAACTGGAGCACTGGCTGCGGGGCAAAAATGCCCTGTGTGATTATCTGGCAGACCATACCATCCAAGCCGCGGAAGAATACGCCAAAGGCAAAGTGTGGAGCCGGGCCATCTGGGACATTACGGCCATCGGCTGGCTGATGAATGAAAACTACAGCCTCATGCAGGATACCCTGATGCCCACTCCCATCCCGGAATATGATCACCGCTATTCCTTCGATAACGCCCGGCCGCTGTGCCGGTATGTATATCATATCCATCGGGATGCCCTGTTCCAGGATTTGTTCGACCATATCTCAAAATAAAAGCAGAGCCGCGCGGATATCCGCCGGCTTTTGTTTCCTCTTTTCTTTCCGATGAATTTTTGCTATAATAGCAATATACATTTTTTCGGAGGAATTCAAGCTTATGAAAAAATCCCTGTTTGTTCTTTTGCTGTGCACCATCCTGCTGGCTGCCGCCGTGCTGCCGGCCGCCGGTGAAACGGTAACCGTTTCTGAAATCAACGCTTTTCTGAGCCAGGCAAACGAAACCCATACGGAACCCCTGACCGAAACCCCGGCTGAAACCAACGTCTTTGCCAATACCGTGCTGGTGGAAATTGACGTAAAAGATCAGGGCAAAATCCTGGTGGAACTCTACCCGGATGCGGCGCCTGTCACCGTGGAAAATTTTCTGAAGCTGGTGGATGCAAAATTCTATGACGGGCTCACCTTCCACCGCATCATTAACGGCTTCATGGCCCAGGGCGGCTGCCCTCTGGGCAACGGCACCGGCGGCTCCGGCACCAATATCAAGGGCGAATTCAGCCAGAACGGCTTTCATAATCCCCTGAAGCACACCCGGGGCGTCATCAGCATGGCCCGCTCCGCCAACCCTGACAGCGCCTCTTCCCAGTTCTTCATCATGCACCAGGACGCCCCCCATCTGGACGGTGCCTATGCCGCTTTCGGCAAGGTTGTTTCCGGCATGGAAATTATCGATGCCCTGTGCCAGAATACCCCTGTGATGGATAACAACGGCACCGTGCATCCCCTTTACACCCCGGTGATCCATTCCATCCGCCGGGTGGAAACACCTTGATCAACCGGAGCAGTGGGCTGCTCGCTCCCTGAATCCTGCATCCGAGGACAATGGCCTCGAGACACCTTCTCCGCGACGAAACAGAACGAAACAACAAACTCATTTCCGCGCGATGCGTAAGGAACGACCGGAGCAGGGGCTTATGCAGCCCCTGTACCCCGCATCCGAGGACATTGTCCTCTGGACACCTTCTCCGTGATATAGTTGCACGACGGAACAAAGATGTTTCCGCGCGATGCGTGAAAAACGAATACTATAGGGGCGGCCATAGGCCGTCCGCTAACGGAGGAACAGAGCAGGGGCTTATGCAGCCCCTGTACCCCACACCAGAGGACATTGTCCTCTGGACACCTTCTCCGCGATGTAGTTGCACGACGGAACAAAGATGTTTCCGCGCGAAACAAAAGGAAACAGACACCATAGGGGCGGCATAGGCCGTCCTTTTTTCTTCGTCCCTATTTTCGGAAAGCTTATGCACACACAAAGCCTACGCCTCCACGGGCACAATGAAAACATGAAAAAGGGCTGGTGAGAAAGCAAGCTTTCTCCCGGCCCTTTTCTGTTTTCCCCGGATGCATAGCATCCGGCAGGCGGCGAATGCCGCCAGCCCGTGGAGGGAAGAATAATTCGGAATTCAGAATTAAGAATTCAGAATTAAGAATTTAGTTAGAACATGCATTTGGAAGAGATAAAGGCGGGTTTATCCATTGGAAATCTGCTTCTTTCTTGTCCTTTTGTATCAGGATATTACAGCTTCGGCGGCACAGGGCTTGTGAGTGCCGCCAACT
>JAFSGG010000109.1 GCA_017434775.1 Clostridia bacterium | reverse complement strand
TATAATACACACACGTATAATACACACACGGAATGCGTGCATTCTCCCCAAGGTTGAATCCATGGTTTTTCGGCGAAAAAGTCTGCCCGGCAAGCGGACGTTATCCCCGGCTGTACATCGCCGCTTTTTCCGCCGGATAATCCGGGGCGGCAGCTCAGCCGTTTGCAGCGCAGCAGGGCCTTTCGTGCCGCGTTTTTTCCATACGCTCCTGCGCAGGATCTTCCTTCTATGCATTATTTTCTCATCACCTTTATTATACTCTTTTTTAGTTACATGTCCAGTGTTTTATTGCGATATTTACGTTATTTCTTTGACAAAATTCTTACAATTTGCATTTCTGGCTCATTTTGTTCTAAAAACGCTGTGCAAGTTGATTTTTCAACTATTTTCGGCACTTCTGCTTTTTATTCCTTTGCTTGTCTGAACAGTTTAAAAAGCAGATTTGTGTCAATTTGTGCCATCTTGCATATATAGAATCCGGTCGAAACATGCAGAACAATTCATGCCAATCATTCAAGATGTAACCGTTCATGCAAGGCTCGGCATTCACAGCCCTCTCCAGGAAAACATCCCCCCGAAAATCAGAAAAAGCGTTAGTGAGTCACTAACGCTGCTGATGAATATTTCAGTCCGCCAGCACCAGCATGGCGCGGAAATCGGAAGCCGCCGTGGTATCCGTCACGGTGAAGGTGTACGTCATACCGGAGCCGACTTTGATCCATCCATCGGGTGTGTAGCGTTCCCAGACCACAGAATAATCGCCGACAACGTTATTCACATAAGCACAGAGCGTTACTTCATCGCCGAAATAAATATCGCCGCTGCCCTGCCGCTTGATAGAAATGGATTCATTTCCGGGCTGAACCGCATCTTCAGCAAAAGCAATGGTAAAAATACCGGCCAGCATCACAACGGCCAACAGGATCAAAATCATCTTCTGAAAAGCGTTCTTCATAATAAAGCAGCGCTCCTTTCGGGAAATTTCATATTCATTATAACCATTTATTGTTACAGGAACGGTTACATGAACAGGATTTTTCCAGAAAAAAGCGCCAAAAGTAACTTTTTTTGAAATTAATTTTCAATTAAACCGATTCTTCCGGTTCCATACGGCTGCTCAGCGGGCCGATGCGATAATTGAAGGGAATATTGGAATTGGGGAACTTTTTGTAGAAAAGCTGCTTCACCCGTTCCATGACCATATTGCCGGTACTATAGTTCACCGTAGGCAGCAAAAGGGCAAAAATGGTGGGGGAAAAATGGGTGATGGTATCCCCTTTTCGCAGGTTGTTTTTCAGAATTTCCAGGGTGCCGTTCATAATATTGTCCTGTTTGATGGAATCCATGGTGGGATCTTCGGGATTGCCCACCATAATCACACCCAGGAACATCGTGGAACCCAATCGCTCCAGATTGCGCATCTGCAGGTTATAGATTTCCTTGAAAACAGCGTATTCGCACACGAATGCACCCCGCTGCTCGCCGCTTTCCCGCAGCTCATTGCGGATGCCTTCCAGACTGAATTCCAGTGTTTTGCCAGCCCGGACAATCTGCTTATAGAATTCCTGCATATCTTCGCTGGGCTGTACGCCAAGGTAGCGGTAATTGAGGTGCGTCACATGCTTATACTGCACCAGCGCTTCATTGGTTCTGTTGGTGTGAATCAGGGCTGTCATCAGTTCCATGTGCAAGCGGTCATCAAAATTATCCACATTCAGGGCCATCCGGCACACCCGGATGATATCCTGATAGTTTTCCCGGCTCTTGAGCAGCTCAATATAAGAATAAATGGCAGACATGTATTTATTGTGCAGGCTGGTGGCCTGGGCCAGCGCCCACACATTCTGTTCACAGTTTTGCAAAAGGTCACCCTTATAGAGCACCAACAGTTTTTCATAGCGCTCAATCAGCTCCGGCTGATCATCCCGCAGTTCGCCCAATTCATCAAAAAGTTCCTCAATCTGATAATAATCCACCGTCATGCCCGGCAGCATTTCCCAGTGATACGCCCCCCGGTCCGCCACAATGCAATTGCCGAAACCCGGCGTAATCTGGTTCAGAATGGCGCGCAGACGGCTCACCAGCGTCTTCAGTGCGTTTTCAGGGTTGGCGCTGCCCTCATCGGACCACAAGGTCACAAGCAAGCGATAATTGGGCACAGGCTGGCCCCGGTTCAGCATCAGATACTGCATCAAACTGACGCCTTTTCTGGATTTTTTCGCCAGATGTTCCTCTTTGCGTTCATTAATATAAACATTAAAAGTGTCCATCAGCTGAATACGGATGGTATCGCCCATACGTTTCTTCCTCCTTTATGCACCGCTATTACAGGCGGGGCTTGGGTGTTTCCTTGGTTTCGGTATACATGGCTGCGGTTTCCCGGGTGATAAGCCCTTCCCGCACCAGTTTATCCAGTTCTCTGGCCATGGACAGCATGCCCATCGCCTGACCGCCGGCAATCACATTATCCAGCTGATGGGTGCGGTTTTCGCGGATCAGATTCTGGGCAGCCGGGTTCACAATCATCACTTCATAGACCGGTATGAGACCGCCGTCTTTTTTTGGAAGCAGCCGTTGAGACACCACAGCCCTTAAAACCATGGATAATTGCATGCGAATCTGATGCTGCTGTTCCGCCGGGAAGGCGTCAATGATGCGGTCAATGGTTTTCGCTGCGCCAATGGTGTGCAGGGAGGACAGCAGCAGATGCCCCGTTTCCGCTGCGGAAATAGCGGTGCGGATGGTTTCTGTATCGCGCATTTCCCCCAGCATAATCACGTCCGGCGCCTGACGCAGCGCTGAACGCAGGGCCAGGGGGAAGGTGGGCGCATCGTCCGGCACTTCGCGCTGGCTCACCAGGGATTGCCGGTGCGAATGGAGATATTCGATGGGATCTTCAATGGTGACAATATGACCGGAGCGGCTGTTATTGATCTTATCCACAAGGCAAGCCAGCGTAGTGCTCTTGCCGCTGCCGGCCGGACCGGTGACCAGCACCATGCCGCTTCGCATATCGGCCAGGTCCGTCACCTGGGAAGGAATATGAAGCTTGCCGGGGTCCGGCAGACCAAAGGTAACCACACGGCAGGTAGCCGCCAGGGTACCGCGCTGGCGGTACGCATTGCAGCGAAACCGACTCAGGTCTACTACGGAGAAGGAAAAATCGTCATCGCCATTGGCTTCCAGATGGTTCATGCTGCGTCTGGCAATCTGATAGATCATTTCAATCAGGGCTGCCGTCCCCTGGGGATTGAGCCGTTCTTCTTCCAGCGGGCACATTTTTCCCCCGGCTTTTACCATCACCGGCGAACCGGGAATAATAAAGATATCCGATCCGCCTTTTTCCAGCGCTTTGCGCAACAAACTCAAAACTCGTTCCATGTGTTCCCCACTTCTGCATACAATGTTCTGGTATGCCAGGTGATCCGCTGTGTATCTTCATACGGGCAAAGCTCCGCGGCCACATACAATACCCGACCATGGTCTTCTTCCTGCCAGGAAATGAGGCGATCCTCCATTTCCATTTCTTCCGGCAATGCTTCTTCCACCGCCAGCAGCCAGGCCGCATCGTCATTTGTCTTATTTTTACAGATTGCCGCCAGATTGTCAAGGGCAGCAAAGCGTTCTTCCGCTTTCTCCCCAAGCCGGGTATCCGCCTGGGCCACCAGCATACTGCGGTCTGACAGCCGCCGGTCATTCTGAGTACGGATAAACATCAGCATGCCCATGATGCTCATACTGAGCACCACAATAATCAGTACCAGCGAAGGGGCACCGGGGCTCATCCTGAAGCGTTTATTCATGGCTGTTCACCTCCGGTACATACACAGATGCGTTCAGGAAAATAGCTTCTCCGTCCGGCATCCACAGCGGGTTTTCCCCCTGCCGGGCATCCACACGGATGCGGTAATAGATACCGCTTTCCATCTGTTCCGGTTCACAGGCAACCAGCAGTTCATAGCCGTCACAGGCAAAAATATAGCCATTTTCCGTTTTTTTCGCCGCTTCTGCCTGCAAAAACCGTTCCGGATCTTCCTGTACACGCAGCCGGGCACAGAGATTGCGGGCTTCAAACAGCGCTTCCGATTGCAGTGCCGTGTTATTTTCCGTCCGGTAGGCATAGGCATACACCTGCGCCAGCACGGTAAAGGATAGAATGAAGAAAAACAGCACAATGACCAATTCAATCAAAAGAGCATTCATGCCCTGACTTTTTTTCATAGGCTGCCTCCTTCCGGACGGGCAACAACCACGGTTTCATACAGGGTATAGCCGTTACCGTTACCATCCTGCATATCCAACTTCAGCAAACTGCCTTCCAATTGCGGCGCAAACAGCCCGGCCGGGCAGATCGCTTCCCCGTTTTCGGGCACAAATTCTCTTTCTTCCGAAATGAACTGCTGCCGCAGCTGCCCGTCATGGGCATAGATATAGTGCAGATAAATATCCCCGTCGTAATTGTTTTCGATGATCAGCCAATCATTTTCCACCCGCACAACGGCATTTTCCTCCTGGGCGCGCAGGGAACTGCGAACAAAGGACTGCAAAATACGCTGATCATTCACTTCCCGGGACTTGTCCTCCAGCCCCACATAGCACATAGCCCCCAGCACCACCATCAGCATGGAAAATACCAGGAAAACGGCCAGTACCAGAATCACAAACATATTCTGGATGGAAAAACTGCGTTCTATTTTATTTGTCATATCAGGCCATCCCCCCGAATCGTTACCCGGATTTCGGGCATCTGGTTGGAAGCAAACGCCTCATACAGCACATGATACTTTTCTTCATCATAGGCAAGGCCGTAGTTTTCCCGCAGGTAATCCAGATCATAAGGAAAGGCGCCTTCCACGGCAAAGCAGGTGAGCGCCGCATTCTTCACCGCATCCTGCACCATCCGCACTTCCCCGGCATCCCCGGCAGAAACCATGCTATTGATAACCAATACCGATCCGGCCAGCAGCACAACCATCACCAAAGCCAGCGCAATGATTTTTTTCACGCTCACAGAGCACCTCTCCTTTCTTTCTTATTTTTCATTTTAATAATTAATAATTACAAAAGACCGGTGAGAATGCTGGCCATCGGCAGCATCACAGACAAAAGCACAGCACCGATCACAACGCTGAGCAGCGCCACCACCGTGGGTTCAATGATGGCCACAATCCGGGCAATGCTGTTTTCCGTTTCTTCTTCATACGTGGCTGCGATTTTTTCCATTACAAGATCTTCACTGCCCGTCATCACACCCGTCTGCAAAAGGCGGGTATGCAAATCATCAAACAAACCGGATGCCGCCACCGCATCGGAGAACATTTCCCCCTGATTGATTTTATCGCTGACAGCCTGTACCTTTTTCACCGCTTCCGCATCATCCAGCACCCGGGGCACTGTTTCCAGAGCATCTTCCATCAGGAAGCCGCTGCTGAGCATCATGGACAGAACGGAAGCCACCCGGGACCCGGAAACGCGCATGGAAAGATCACCCATGGCCGGAATCATTTTGCGCAGAAAGCGCATCAGCTTGTCTTTCAGCGGTGTTTTCAGCAGCACCAGACACACAATCACCGAAAGCAGCGCCACGCCCACCACTGCCAGCACAATCCAGCCGATGGTGGCGCCCAGCTGCATCAGGCTGCTGCTGGTTTCGGAAGCCGCCACGCCCATGCTGCTGAGCACCCGGCGGAATACCGGAAGCACCTTCCACAAAAGGATCAGCACAATCAACAGCAGCATTCCGCCCAATACCAAAGGATAGGTGATGGCATTGCGTACGGCATCCTTCATCCGGGATTCCCGCTCATAATACGCCGTCATGCCCCGCATCACGTCTTCCAAATGACCGGTTCTTTCACCGATACCGGTCATTTCCACCAGATATTCAGGGAAAGCGCTTTCCGCTTTCATGGCTTCGTACAGATTACCGTACTGCTGCATATTCGCATGCATCCGGGCATAAACGCTGCTTTCTTTATTCTCTTTCTTGGCGGCCATTACTTCCAGGCCCGTCTCCAGCGGCATACCGGCCCGGAGCATCAGCGACATCTGGCTGCAAAAATTGCTCAGTTCCAGTGCCGTCATAACGTTTTGTTTTTTCCTGTCTTTCATGGAACAGTCCTCCTCAATACCAACGTTCAACCGCATATTTGACCGGCTGCGGCATATTCTGCAAAATAGCCGTGGGGTCAAACAATTTTTCTTCTCCGTTCAGGGTGACCTGCACCCAGGCATGGTATTGCCCGTTTGCCTTGCCGATCACCAGCTTGGCCGGAATGCCCTGGGAGCGGAGCATACATACCGTCGTGGAAGAAAGATCCTGACAGATGCCCATGCCATGCTGCAGACAATAATCCACATCCGGCTGGCCATCCCCCTTGGTGGTCACTGCACGTACATAATCATACACAAAACTGTGCAGAATATATTCCGTAATAATTTTATACTTTTCATTTTCATCCGTAACCCCCCGGCATAGCTCGTTGGCTTTTTGCACCGCCAGGCTGTTTTCATCGTAACGAATGTATTGGTTGGGATAGAGGAAAGCATTGTTTACATCTTCCATTTCCACCTTGAAAGAAACCACGCCTTCTTCGGAATACCGGCTGCCGGAAATCTGTTTGTACAGATTGAGCTGATATTTGCCGTTGCCAAACTGCAGCGGAATCACTTCGTATTCGTTGTTTGTACCCAGATCATAGGTGACGGAATGTTCCCCCTGGCGCACACGCAATTTCAGCCGTTTTTTTGATTTTCCGCCCTTTACAAGCACATAGCCTTCCGATGCATGCTCGTAATTTACATCCAGCGCCCCGTCTTTTTTCCTGACGCCGCTGCCGGACATATCCGGCCACACAGCTGCCAGCGTAGCTACAGAAACGAACAGGAATATCAACAGTGAAAGAAATACACAGGCCATCCGTTTGCCTCTGCAAATGCGCATTTCTTTCACTTCCTTTCCGTTAATATATACATTGCCACTATTCATATGAAAGTTTACCATACCTTTCCGCTTTTTTCAATAACAGTAGCAAAAATTCATTACATTTATCATTTCAACGTAAGTGATTTGTAACCGTTTTTCATCCTCCCTTCCCGCATTTCGGCGCAAAAAAGAAAATGATGCATGAATAATTAATGTGCCCCTGTCTTTTTCTGCCGTTTTTTAACCGTTTTTCACATGAATTTGTGTCTAAATTGCATTTTTCTGTTTTCAATCTTGCAATTTTATGCAGCAGCGCATATAATATCCACAACCGAAATGAAGGGAGTCGAAGGAATGATGAACCGCGTTTTTAATTTCGCCGCAGGCCCCTCTATGCTGCCTGCCGCTGCTCTGGAAAAGGCCGCCAAGGAAATGCTCGATTACAATGGCACCGGTATGTCCGTGATGGAAATGAGCCATCGTGCCAAGGGATATATTGAAATTTTTGACCACACCGTCGCCCTGCTGAAGGAACTGATGAACATTCCGGACAACTACGAAGTGCTGCTTTTGCAGGGCGGTGCCACCGGCCAGTTTGCCGCCATCCCCATGAACCTGCTGAAGACTTCTGCCGACTACGTGGACAGCGGCAATTTCGCCCACGGCGCCCTGGTGGAAGCCAAGAAGTACGGCGAAATCAATGTGGTGGCTTCCTCCAAGGAAGATAACTACAACCATATCCCCGTGCTGGACAAATCCAAGTTCAACCCCAACGCCGATTATTTCTACATCACCACCAACAACACCATCTTCGGCACCCGTTACATGGAATTGCCGGACGTTGGCAATGTGCCGCTGGTGGCCGATATGTCCTCCAACATCCTCTCCCAGCCCTATGATGTGAGCAAGTTCGGCGTCATTTATGCCGGCGCTCAGAAGAACATCGGCCCCGCCGGTGTGGTTGTGGTCATCGTGCGCAAGGACCTGCTGGGCAAGGCCGCTGCCAATACCCCCAAGATTTTCGACTGGGCCAAGCAGGCTGATGCCGGCTCCATGCTCAACACCCCCTCCACCTACCCCATCTACATGGCCGGCTTGTGCATGGAATGGCTGAAGGCCCAGGGCGGCGTGGAAGCCATCTACAAGGTCAACTGCGAAAAGGCTCAGCTGCTGTATGACTTCCTGGACAACAGCAACATGTTCCACGGCACCGCTCAGAAGGACAGCCGCTCCATCATGAACGTCACCTTCAACACCGGTGATGCCGATCTGGATGCCGCTTTTGTCAAGTACGCCGCTTCCAAGGGCATGACCAACCTCAAGGGTCACCGTCTGGTGGGCGGTATGCGCGCCAGCATCTACAACGCCATGCCCATCGAAGGCGTGAAGGCACTGGTAGACGCTCTGAAAGCATTTGAAATGGAGAACAAATAATCATGAAAGAAATTAAGCTGCTCAATCCCGTTTCCCCCGTGTGGAACGAAGTGATTTCCGATCAGGAATACACCCTGGACAAAGAAGCCCAGAACCCCATTTCCATCATCGTGCGCAGCGCCGATATGCACACCTACGAACTGGAAAAAGACGTGCTGGCCGTTGCCCGTGCCGGTGTGGGCGTCAATAACATCCCCCTGGATAAATATGCCGAAGAAGGCGTTGTGGTGTTCAACACCCCCGGTGCCAATGCCAATGCTGTGAAGGAACTGGTCATCGCCGGCATGCTGCTTTCCGGCCGCAACATCCTGGGCGGCGCTGCCTGGGCTCAGGCCCTCAAGGGCACTGAAGGCATTGAAAAGGCCACCGAAAAGGGCAAGGGCCAGTTCGCCGGCCACGAAATCGGCGGCAAGACCCTGGGCGTTATCGGCGTGGGTGCCATCGGCCTGCTGGTTGCCAATGCCGGTGTGGCGCTGAACATGAAGGTCATGGGCTATGACCCCTACATCTCCGTTGACAACGCCTGGAAACTCTCCCGCTCCATTGTCCATGCAAAGACCGAAGACGAAGTGATCGCCAATGCCGATTACCTCACCATTCATATGCCCCTGCTGCCCGAAACGAAGGGCAAGATCGACGCCGCCTACATCGCCAAGATGAAAAAGGGCGCAGTGCTGCTCAACTTCGCCCGTGGCGAACTGGTGGATGTGGATGCCGTTCTGGCCGCCCTGGAATGCGGCCAGCTGAGCGCTTACGTCTGCGACTTCCCCACGGAAAAACTGCTGGGTGTCAAGAATGTGATCTGCCTGCCCCACATCGGCGCTTCCACTCCCGAAAGCGAAGACAACTGCGTACGCATGGCTGCCAAGCAGCTGGATGATTACATCAAGTACGGCGTGATCCGCAATTCCGTCAACTATCCCAACGCCGATCCCGGCCCCATGAGCGAGCCCCGCATCTGCGTGCTGCATCAGAACGTGCCCAATACCGTCTCCACCATCACCGGCGCCATTTCCGCCAAGGGCATCAATATTGACCATATGTTCAATAAGTCCAAGGGCAAGTACGCTTACACTGTGCTGGATCTGGACGATGCGCCCACGGCCGAACTGGTTGCCGATATCAAGGCGCTGGACAGCGTATACGGCGTGCGCGTCATTAATCCCTGATTGTTTCCCTCCCTTTTTTTCCCCTGGCTTGTACAGGGGAATTTTTTGCTAAATTAAGGAGAATTCACATATGGCAAGCTTTGGCATCCATCCCACGGATATTTATCTGCCTGCACCCCATATCGAAAAGAAAAAATGGGCTGTGGTGGCCTGTGATCAGTTCACTTCCGACGTTTCTTATTGGCAGCAGCTGGAAAAGGAAGTGGGCAACGCCCCTTCTGCTCTGCGCATTGTATACCCGGAAGTGTATCTGTCCGAAGGGGAAGCACGGATCCCCGCCATCAGAAATGCAATGGAACAGTATATGGCAGACGGAGTCCTCACAAAGCAGGTGGAAAACGGCTTTGTGCTGATGGAACGCACCACGCAAAGCGGCAGCCGCATTGGGCTGGTGGCCGCCATTGACCTGGAAGATTACGACTATACCCCCGGCACGTCCGCCCCCATCCGGGCCACGGAAGGTACCATCCTCAGCCGCATCCCTCCCCGGGTAAAAATCCGGGAAGGCGCTCTGCTGGAGAGTCCTCATGTAATGCTGCTGATGGATGATCCCAGGGATACGGTGCTGGGCGAGGTGTATAAAAACCGTGATCAGCTGCCTGTTCTGTATGATACCGAACTCATGGCCGGCGGCGGTACGCTCAAAGGCTGGGCTGTAACGGAAGAAAACCAGAAAGAAGCCCTCTATGTCGCCCTGAAACAGCTGAATGAAGACTGCAACGGCTTCCTGTTCGCCGTGGGGGACGGTAACCATTCCCTGGCCACGGCCAAGGCCTGCTGGGAGAACAAAAAAGCTACCCTTTCCCCGGAAGCGGCAGCCAACGATCCCGCCCGCTACGCCCTGGTAGAAATCGTGAACCTGCACTCCCCAGCTCTTTCCTTTGAACCCATCCACCGGATGGTGTTCGGCGCAGACGGCCAGCAGATGCTGCTGGACTTTGCCGCCTATGTGCGCAAAAAGGATATGGCTGCCAAACCGGGAGATGATATTGTATTCGTATGGGAGGGCCACAAAACGGGGCTGAGCATCCATAAAGCCGGGGAACTTTTACCCGTTGCTGTGCTTCAAGCCTTCCTGGATCGCTTCCTGCAGGAAAACAAAAAATGCGAAATTGACTATGTGCACGAAGCTGAAGCCGTAGAAAAAATGTCCATGGATCAGGGGGCAGGCGTGCTGCTCCACGCCATTGAAAAATCCTCGCTTTTCCCCGGCATCGTATCCGGCGGCGTGTTGCCCCGGAAAACCTTCTCCATGGGCCACGGCCACGAAAAGCGGTATTACATGGAGTGCCGCATCATCAAATAATGCGATTTTCCGGGCAGCTTGTTTCTGCCCGGATTTTTCCGTATAAGGAGGTTATCAGATGATCCGTTTCGGCCCCTCCGGCAATTCGGATTCCTTTTACAAGCAGGGATACAAATCCACCCTGGACGCCGCCAAATGGCTGAAAACCATGGGGCTTGACGCCTATGAATATTCCTTTGGCCGGGGCATCAGCCTTTCTTTGGAAAAAGCAGAGAAAATCGGCCAATCCATGGCGGATGAAGGAATTGCTCTGTCCGTCCACGCCCCTTACTACATCAACCTTGCCAACCCTGACCCCGATAAGCGCGAATCTTCCCTTGCCTATATTCTGGACAGTGCCGTCCGGGCGAATAAAATGGGTGCCGACCGGGTGGTGGTGCATGTGGGCTCCCCCATGAAAATGCCAAGGGAAGAAGCGCTGAAAAACTGCCGGGGCGGGCTCGTTTCTGCTCAGAAATTGCTGGATGAAAACAACCTGTCCCATATTCACCTGTGCCCCGAATCCATGGGCAAAAAAGGCCAGATCGGCGATCTGGAAGAAACGCTGGATTTTTGTACCCTGGACGACCGATTCATCCCCTGTCTGGATTTTGCCCACATCCATGCCCTGCATCAGGGACGGCTGAATACAATAGCAGATTTTGAGGAAGTGCTGAACAAAGGCGAAAGCGTGCTGGGGCTGGAGCGAATGCGGAATATGCATGTGCATTTTTCCACCATCGAATACACATCCGCCGGGGAAAAGCGGCACCGCACCTTTGCGGATGCGGAATTCGGTCCTCGTTTTCCGTTTCTGGCGCCGCTGCTGAAAGAGCGGCATTATTCCCCCCGCATTATCTGCGAATGCCGGGGCACCCAGGCGGAAGACGCAGCGGAAATGAAAAAAATCTGGGAAGCTTTGTAACAATTGCTTCCCTTTGTTCGTCTTATCAGTGAAACAATTCACAGGAAGAGGTTTTACGGATGAAAAAATGGATGGCTTTGCTGCTTGTATTCTGTATGCTTCCCTTTGCCGGCTTTGCCATAGAAATCACCGAAACCCGGCAGGCTGTGGTAGCCAACCGGAACGTGGCCGACCGGCTGATCCTGCGGGCCAGCGCCTCCGAAAACGGCAGGGTCATCGGCCGTTTTTATTCCGGCACACCGGTAACGGTGGTGTCCGGCGATGAGAATTCCGAATGGTGCTCCGTCCAGGTGGGCAATCTGAAAGGCTATATGAAGTCCGTTTATCTGGCTTTTGATTTACCCAACTATGACCTGCCCCAGCTTTTTTACACGGCCAGAACGATAAAGGCCGATACCCCCATCTACAACAAAGCCTCCACCTCCGGCAAAGTGATTACCCGGGTCAGCGGTGACGTGTATATTCTGGGAGATATCAACGATGACTGGCGCTATGTAAAAAGCGGTGATCATTACGGCTACATGCGCGCATCCCGGCTGAACAAGACGGAAATGAATGTTCCCCTGGCTTACCTGAGCACCGATACAGAACTGTGCAGCGATACCAAACTGACAAAGAAAACCGGTGCCGTCTATTACGCCAACACTCCGGTAAAGATTGTGGATGCCTCCCGCAGCGACGGCTGGGCCAAGGTGGAAATTCTGGGTCTGCCCGGCACGATGAACCCTCTTGGTATCACGGGCTATGTGTCGCAAACCTATCTGAACGTGTTCATCTGGCCCTGGTCCACTGCCGAATACACCTTCAGTAAAGGCAGAATTTCAGATACTACCGAGCTGACCGGCATTGCCGGGGATGACTTCCCGGTGACCGCTGAGAAAAACAGTCTGGTCACCGTTATCGGCGAGGCCGACGGCATGTGGCATGTGATCCACAACGACGGTCAGGCGTTGGTATCCAAGGATCTGCTCCAGATCGAAGAAAGACGTGCTGCCAACGCCCGATGCATGGAATGGAACGGCTTTGCGCTCCTGTCCCCGGACAGTGAACTGAACTGGCAATACCCTGCCCTCACAAGGGTTGTGGGAGAGTACAACGGACGGCTGCAGGTAGAATGGGGCTTTGGCCAGACAGGATTTATCCCCGCCGCCGATGTTTCCGTTTTGCAAAATGATGACCTGTATAAATACCATCTGGGCACATTGCCCGAAGGGGGTTTTGTCATCACGGAAGACACCGCCGCCATCTGGCATTTTGATGTAAGGTACGGCGAAACCGCCACCCTTTCCATGACAAACGAAACCCATCACATCCGGATAGAAAACCAGGTGTTTACCGAAGGCAACTACTCTTTTTATCTGCCGGCCGGCACCACCGGCACCCTCCGGGGTAGCCAATGGAGCAGCGGAAAAGACCATGCTCCCCACATCCGGCTGTACACCTGCTTTGCAGAAGATGCTTATGATCCGGCTTTCACCGGCTCTTCCCGGTTTTTCTGCGACTGGCAGATCAATGATAACGGCAACTGGTACGGCTACCGCATGGAGCCCATTCCCGGAAGTACAGAAAGCTATTTCATCGTTTCCGACCTGACCTGCCCGGAAAACGGCTACAAAGTGGACCTGTACGCCCTGGAATACGAGGAGGAAAATTACTACGTTCCCCAGCCCGGCCAGTTCGTGGAACTGAAGAATTGCATTCTGTACTACGACTTTGGCAACGGCTGAAAAAATATTTACAATTTCATTTCATTTTATTGCAAAAATACTGTACTTGCGCCCCTGAAATATGCTATAATAAGGGGCGCATTTTTTTGTGTGCAAAAAAATACGGAATTTACGGAAACGAAAGGGCAAATCTGCTTTGGAAAAAATGATTTTAGCCTCTGCTTCGCCCCGGCGGAAGGAACTTTTGACCTCTATGGGCGTGCCTTTTGAAATCATCACCGCCGATACGGAAGAAGCTGCTCTCGGCGATCCCCGGGCTGTGGTGATGCAAAACGCCCGGCTGAAAGCCGCCGCCGTACACCAGAATCATCCCTCACGGATGATTTTGGGGGCGGACACCGTTGTATCGATTGACGGGCAGGTGCTGGGCAAGCCCCGGGACGAAGAAGATGCTTTCCGCATGCTGCGCTCCCTTTCCGGCAGGCAGCACAAGGTGTATACCGGCGTATGCCTGATATTTAACGGCAAGGCCGATGTGCGCTGCGACGAAACAGACGTATACTTCGCCCCCCTTTCCGATGATGAAATCCACCGCTACATTGCCACGGGGGAACCCATGGACAAGGCCGGTGCCTATGCCATTCAGGGCATTGCCGGCATGTATGTGGAAAAAATCAACGGCAGCTTTTCCAATGTGATCGGGCTGCCCACGGCGCTGGTACGCGCCATGCTGCAGGCGGCACAAGCCTGAAAAGAATACACACAGAAACGGACGGATGAATTTCCATGGGATATATTGTTCCTTACCTCGGAATTGACCTGGGCACTTCCTACACCCAGATTTATGTACGCAAAAAGGGCATTGTGATCGACGAGCCTTCCATCCTGGTGGCGGACCGCAGTGCCCGCCGAACCATCCGCGCCATCGGCGATGAAGCCAAGGCGCTGCTGGGCCGCACCACCGGCGATACCACAGCGGTAAAGCCTCTGGTAGACGGGCTGATCAACGATTTTGATATGACCCAGGATATGCTGCAGTATTTTGTGCGCAAGGCCATCGGCGCTTCCCGGCTGCTCAAACCCCGGGCGGTGATGACTGTGCCCAGCCATATCACCCCGGTGGAACGCCGCGTGCTGCGCAAGGCTGCGGTGTTTTCCGGCATCCGGGAAACCCACCTGCATCTGGTGGAAAAGCCCTTTGCCGCGGCTGTGGGCTGCGGCCTGCCGGTATTTGATCCCATCGGCTCCATGGTGGTGGATATCGGCGGCGGCAGCACAGAAGCAGCCGTCATCAGCCTGGGGGGCATTGTAGCCAGCAAAACCATCCGCATCGGCGGCAGCAAAATGGACGAAGCCATTATCAATCACATCAAACGCAATCACAATATCCTCATCGGCGAAAATACTGCCGAGGAAATGAAAATGAGCCTGGGTTCCGCCCTGCCGCTTAAAAACGAACGCCGGGCACTGGTCAAAGGCCGGGATATGATCACCAACCTGCCCCAGACGGCAGAACTGCTGTCCAGCGAAGTGTTTGAATCCCTGCGCGCTCCCTGCCAGGCCATCCTGAGCACCATTCAGGACGTATTGTCCCGCACACCTCCGGAACTGGCCGGGGACGTGATGCGTTCCGGCATCCACCTGACCGGCGGCGGCGCACAACTGCTGGGGCTGGATCAGTACATTGCTTCCGAACTGAATATGCCCGTACTGCTGGCCAAGGATCCCATGAGCTGCGCAGCCCTTGGCGTGGGGCATCTGGCGGATAATTACGAACAGCTGCACCGCATTAACCGTTCCAGCTTCCTGCGGGAAGAAAACGAGGAGTAACACATGGCAAGAAAACGCAACAGGTTCTATACCGATGATACCGCTTTTCTGCCGCCTCCGGACTGGCAGAAAAACCAGATGCAGGCAAATACCCCGGCCGATAACCGGGCTTATTTCCCTGCGGAAAACGCCGGCAATATCCCTTCCGGCGAATACTGGGGCGACCCGGAAGATCACCGGCAAAATCCGTTTTACGCACCCGAAAACATCGGTGTACCCCCGGAAACTTCTTCTTCCCGGGAACAAGCTCTGCCCGAAAATCCCACTGAGGAAAGCCCGGCCGATACGGAAGAAATCCGTCAGGAGCCCATCCGGCGCATTTCCCGGGCGGAACAAGCCTGGGCCCGGGAAGCCATCCGCGTGGATGGACAGGATCCGGACCTGGCCCGGCGCACCTGGCAGCAGCAGGACCAGATGCGGGGTACCAACCGCATATTCCATCCTGCCCGCGTACAGGGCGAAGGCGCCAAAAAACGCAAGAGAAAACAAGCCAAGGATGATCAGCGCTCTTTCATCAAGTCCCTGATCATTATTGGCGTATGCGTATTTCTTTTCCTGTTCACCGCCCTGATGGTGGTTTCCAATTTTGTGGATCATCCTTTGCTGACCCTGCCGAAAAAATGGGCCACCGCCATCATCACCCCCATTCAGAACTTTTTCTCCGGCATCACGGAAGGGGCGGCATCCTATGTACGCACCCTGAAAATCCGGGACTCCATCGAATATGAATACGAAAAAGCACTGATACGGATTGATGAACTGGCTAACCTGGCCGCCCAGAATGAAGAACTGCGCCGGGAAAATCAGGCCCTGTCCGCCCTGCTGGCCGAACAGGGAAGCAACCTGGAAATGAACCCCCTGACAGCTACCGTCATCGGCACCGATTCCAACAACTATTTTTCCACCCTGACCCTCAACGTGGGCAGCAACCAGGGTGTGGAACCTTATATGGCTGTGGTATCCGGCGGCGGTCTGGTGGGCGTCACCTATAATGTAGAATCCAACAAATGCCAGGTGCGCTGCATCATCAGCACAGACTGCACCGTGGCCGCCCTCATCCAGACCACCCGGGATCAGGGCAGCATCAAGGGCACCATGGGCGTTAACGGCGAGGCCATGTGCCGCATGTATTACCTGCCCGAAAACACCGTGGCCCACCCCGGCG
The DNA here is from genome assembly GCA_017434775.1 of Clostridia bacterium. GTDB lineage: Bacteria > Bacillota > Clostridia > Christensenellales > Aristaeellaceae > RUG563. The sequence goes on along the minus strand of JAFSGG010000109.1, from coordinate 21,714 downwards.
ACATGGTGGTCACCAGCGGCGTGGGCCTGGAATTCCCCAAGGGGATTCCCATCGGCGAGGTGCGCGAAAGCACCCGCGGCATGGAAGATAATAAATCCTATGTGGTGGTGGAACCCATTGTGGATTTCCAGCACCTGGAATATGTGACCGTGTACCGCTATAAGCCGGCCTACGCCGAAGCTGCCCAGTCCCGTGCCGGTGTATCCAGCACGCTGATTCCCCTTTCCACCCCCCGGGCTGTGCCCACCTTCTCCATGGGCGGTGTGAGCGATTTCCTGTTTGACCCCGAAGATTACCAACCCGGCACCGGCACGGCAACGGAAGCCACCCCGGTTCCTACCCCGGCCCCCACCCCGGCGCCGCCGGACGCCACCCAGGATCCCAACGCCACACCCCTGCCCGAAAACCTGACGTTCAAAACACCCATGCCGGCCGATATGACCCCGGCGCCTACCCCCGCACCCACAGCCACGCCGGCGCCCACCCCCGCTCCCACCCAGGATCCCGGTGATATGACGGTGGAGGACGATTGACGTGAAAGAGCTGATCAAAGGGCTGAAAGTTCTCTTTCTCACCCTGTTTGCCTACCTGTTCCAGGCGTGCGCCATGCAGTATTTTGCCATTGGCGGCGTGACAGCCAGTCTGCCTTTTGTTACACTGGCTGTATTTGTGGTATCGCTGGGAAAGAAATATGCTTTCTGCGCTTCCTGCATCATCGGCATCTGCACGGAATGCATGCTGGCCAATGTGCCTGCCCTGTACCTGATTGCCTATCCCGTGATCACCATGCTCTGCGCCCAGCTCTTTGCGGACCTGACGGAACGCCAGCGTGAACGCCGCCTGAGCGATCATCAGGGCAAGACCATTTTCAGCCGCCTGCGGCAGAAGGAAATGCCGGCCCTGATGCGTATTCCTCTTTGCGCCTTGCTGATGGACCTGATCTGGCACACGGTCATGTGCGTTTATATGTACCTGATCGGCGTGGAACTGGATTTCAGCCATTTTTCCCGGCTGTTCCGGGCTGTAGTGTATACCGGCGTCCTGACGCTGGTATTGATGCTGCCTCTGCGCGCTTTCCTTGGCATGTACCGCCGTCCCAAGCGCAAAAAGAAAACCGATGATGACGACGACCTGCCCCTGCTGCGCCGTCCTTCCTTTGCTGACGAAGAGGAAGAAGACAATTATGCGCAGGATGACCGGCAGGAAATGCAGGCAAATAACGCCTCCGATGAAGTACAGAACGAAACATTCGATCTCTACCCGGAAGAAGGTGAATGGTAACCATCATGGACGATACGAAACAGAAAAAAATCTATAAACAGGATAACCGGCAGCTGAACACCCGGTTCCTGATTTTTGCTGCACTGGTTATGATCACATTCGGCATCCTGGTCTATGGTATTTACCAGCTGCAGATTGTGAATGGGGCCGAGCACGCCCAGATCACCGGCGCCAGCGCCATCAAAAGCATCCCCATCAAAGGCATCCGCGGCATGATCACCGACCGAAATTCCGTGGTATTGGCCAAGAGCGAGCAAATCTATAACGTAACATTCTACCGCGAAGAAGACGACTGGGATTACCCTTCCAGAATGCTGCTGGAAACCATCGGCATTCTGGAACGCTACGGTGCCGACATCTGCGTTTCCGCTCCCATCCGCCGCAGCGAGCAGACCGGTCAGTGGGAATTTGCCTTTGGCGACGGCATTTCCGAAACTGCATGGAACAAGCGCCAGGAAACTTTCTACCGCAACAACTATTTTTCCGTAAGCAAGGCTTACAGCGCCGAAGAATGCTTCACCCGGCTGCGCAAGCGCTATGGCTTTACGGACCTGGGCGGCGGCAAATACGCCCTCCAGCTGGACAAAAACGGCGCTTCCATTGTGCCGGATGCCGATAATCCCAACAAAAACCCCTGTGTGGAATACTACGAGCTCAGCGAAGAAAAGCTGATGAAAGTACTGGCCATAAATATTACCATGCAGGACAACGCTTTCAACGCCGTGCCCATTGTGATTGCGGAAGACGTGCCCTACGAAGCCGTCAGCGAAATTGAAGGCCGCAGCATGAGCATGAACTGGGTGGGCGTGGCCATCGGCGAAAAGCGCGTGTATCCCAACGGATCCCTGGCTTCCAACATTCTGGGCTACACCGGCAAAATTCAGAACGCCGATCGCTTCTATAACGAACTGCAGCCTGCCGGCTATGCCCTCAATGACCGCATCGGCCTGGACGGCATTGAAGCCAGCATGGAAAACTGGCTCACCGCTAACCTGATCGACCGTCAGGGCGAGCGGCTGGTGCAGAAGGATTCCACCGGCCATATCACCCGGGAAATCAGCTATACCCCGCCCAAGGACGGTAATACCGTCAAGCTCACCCTGGATGCCACCTGGCAGGCCAAGGGCGAAGAATTCATCCGCAACAACGTGGCCGAATGCCGGATAGAACAAGAAAAGAAGATGGCCGACTCCAGCTGGCTGGAAAAAAACAAAGATAAGATTGCTTACCGCAACTGGGATGAATATCCCCTGAAGCTGGCCACCACCGGTGTTTTGCTGGTGATGGATATGGAAACCGGCGAAATGCGGGTCATGGCCCAGTACCCCACCTATGACCTCAACGCCATGGTGGAAAGCGGCGATGCTGCCCGGGAAATCGTTACCGATGAACGGGGCCTGCTGATGAACTATGCCATCCAGACAAGGGCAGAACCGGGCTCTATTTTCAAAATGTGCACGGGCCTTGCCGCCCTGACCAACGGGGAACTGACACCCACCGAAACCATTGATGATGCCGGCCCCTTTGACTTATACACCACAAATAAAGAAGAAGCTCCCCGCTGCTGGACCACCCGTTTTTCCGATCACAGCGACCAGACCATTGTGGAAGGGCTGACCAACTCCTGCAACTTCTTCTTCTATACCCTGGCCAGCCGCCTTTACGGCGATACCGGCACCGAACGGCTGTATAAATATGCCGCCGAAATGGGCCTCACCAGCAAAACCGGCATTGAACTGCCCGGTGAACTGCGCAGCGTTGTGGGTAACCAATCCAACCTCTATGACCCTTCCGTGGGCCTGCGGGAACAGATGACGGATACCCCCATCATCGTTGCCAACGCCATCAAAAAGCATATCCGCAATTTCGGGGCCAGCTACGGCATCGAATACGACGATGCCGCTCTGGACCGCTGCATCCGCCGGCTGATGGAAATGGCCATCAATACCGGTTCCGGTTCCTGGGTGGAAAATGCCCGTCCCATCTTCATGACGGAGCTGAACATGACCCGCGAAATGGTCATGCAGGCTGCCCTGATGAGCGACCTGTGGAATTACCTGAACACTATCAAATGGGGCGGCAGCCAGGAGATTCAGCTGGGCATCGGCCAGTCCATCACCCTGCTGACCCCCATCACTGTTGTGCGTTACGTAGGCGCGCTTTCCAGCGATGCCAAGGTGTGGAACCCGCACATCGTCTCTTCCATCGTATCGCCCGAAGGTGAAGTGCTGTCCCTGCGGGAATCCAGCCTCTACAACACCCTGGAATCCGCCAAACCCTATATGGATTACATCCTGCGGGGGATGGAAGGCGTAGTTGACGAAGGCGGTACTGCCCGCTCTTTCTTCCGGGATTGGAAATATGTACCCGAACAGGTAATGGCCGGTAAAACGGGAACCTCCCAGGTGACCATCGGCGGCATCAAGCTGGACCTGGAAAACAACGCCTGGTTCGTTGCGCTGACCCCCCGGGACAACCCCAAGATTGCCATTGTTTCCTTCATTCCCAACGGTATGGCCGGCGCGCAAGCCGTCCGGGCTGCCCGTGACTTCATCGGCTTTTACCTGGATGAACAGGCCAAGGAAAACGAAAAAGTGGTATTGCCCGGCGGCAACAGCCTGGCTCCCTGATCCCCTCACATTTCAAGCCCTCTGACGGAGGTATATGTATGGCTCGCATTTTTTCCATCATGTCCGGCAAAGGCGGCGTGGGCAAAAGCACGCTGTCTTCTTCCCTTGCCATGTATTTTGCCGGGCAGGGAATGAACACCCTGCTGATTGACGGCGACATCGGCCTGCGCTGCGCAGACCTGATGCTGAACGTGCAGGATCGGGTGGTTTTTGACCTGGGGGATGTGAAAGAGAGGCTGTGCCCGGCCAATCAAGCCCTCATTCACCCCACCGGTATCCCTCATCTGTCCCTGCTGGCTGCGCCGCAGATGATGAAACCTTCCGATATCAAGAGCAAAGAAATCAATAAACTCCTGGAAGCCATGCAGGAAGAGCAGGATATCATTCTGCTGGATGCCCCTGCCGGTATCGGCCGCGGGCTGAAAAACCTGCTGGGCGCTCCCGCCGCCCCGGTGATTGTGGCCACGCCCGATGACGTGTGCCTGCGGGATGCTGAAAAAATGGGCATGCTGCTGCAGGAAAAAGGGGAAATGCATCCCTGGCTGGTTCTGAACCGGGTGAACAAAAAATGGATCCGCAAAGGCGAAATGCCCACACCTCAGGCCATTGCCATGAACCTGGATATGCCCCTGGCCGGCGTGATCCCCGAAAGCGATGCCATCTACCGGGCCCTGCTGCGGCATCAGACGGCTTACGAATGCGATGACGTTGCCGTACGCCAGGCCATTGAAAACACTGCTTCCAGGCTGCTGGGCGCCGATACGCCCCTGCCGGTGTATAAAACGCCCCGACGGCTTTTTGGCAAGGGGGGTGTGGCCTTTTGACAACCATTAACGATACCAGCAAACGTTCCCAATCCCGGTTTGACTGGCCGCTGCTGGTGGGCGTGTATGCTCTGGCCATTCTGGGCATTCTGTGCATCTGCATGGCCACTTATGATATTGACGTCAGCGACGGTCAGCCGTTGCTGAACAAAATCCTCAATTCCCGCTCCAGCATGTGGCAATCCATCTTCTTCCTCATTTCTCCCATCATCATTCTGGTGGTGATGGCTATCCCGACGGAATTCATCCGCGCCCGCGTGAACCTGGCGTATTACATTGTGCTGGGGCTGCTGATGATCACGCTGGTGGCCGGCGAAGTGAGCAATAACCTGAAAGGCTGGCTGGACACCGGTATGGGCCGTTCCCTGCAGCCCTGCGAATTTGCCAAATTGTCCGTGATGCTGCTGCTGGCCAAGCAGTTGAGCCTGAAAGAACAGCCCATCAAGAATTTCAAGGATTTCATGAAGATCTGCCTGATCATGGGCATTCCTGTTCTGGTGGTGCTGGCACAGGGCGAAACGGGCACGGTAATCGTCATCGCCTTTATGTTCTTTGCCATGCTGTTCTTTGGCGGCGTGGACTGGCGGCTGCTGCTGGGCATGCTGTGCGTGGTGGCGCTGGGCATCGGGCTGATTGTGGCCTACGCCCTGATGTCTGAAACCACGGACTACCGCATCCTGCGCCTCCTGGCCTTTATGGACCCCCAGAAATACGCCGATTCCGGCGGGTACCAGATCATCAAATCCCAAAACGCCATCGGCGCCGGCCAGATGCACGGCATCGGAACCTTTCTCCCCGGCAGCTGGACCACCCTGGGCTATGTGCCGGAAGCCTCCACGGACTCCGTTTTCTCCGTGGTGGGGGAAAGCTTCGGGTTTGTGGGCTGCATGTTCGTGCTGGCCATCTACCTTTTCCTGGTGCTGCGGATGCTGTATCTGGCCCGGTTTACCAATGATAAATTCGGTCGGCTGGTGATCGTGGGCGTGATGAGCATGCTGTTTTTCCACGTGTTCCAGAATATCGCCATGGGTATCGGCTATATGCCCATCACCGGTATTCCCCTGCCCTTCCTCAGCTATGGCGGCTCCAATTTCGTCACCAATATTGCCGCCATCGCCCTGGTGCTCAATATCACCAAAGGCCGCACGGCCTCTTCCGTTATCACCATCCAGCTGCCGAAAATCAACACAAAAAAGGTCTGACCCTGCTTGACATCCTCTGCCCTTGCATGCTATAATCTTGCAATCGGCGATGATGGAGAACAACCCCTCCGATTGCCTGCATTCGCAAGAGAAAAACGGCCATGGGCTGGAAGCCGTTTGAACGCAGGGAGGGTATTCGCTCCGGAGCTGCAGCGCTGAAAACAGTAAGCGATGCCGGGCCCGCTCCCGTTACAGAGTGCAATGAGCGTCTGCCTTTTCGCAGGCGGAAATTGGGTGGTACCGCGTATCATGATTGATCACGCCCCAAGGCATATCCTGCCTTCGGGCGTTTTTATTTGGAGGGAAAAACCATGGATATCCGTGAAAACCTGGATCTCATCAGCCGGGAAATGCAGGAAGCAATGCAAAATGTATCTTCCCTGCAGGAACTGGAAGCCCTGAAAGTGAAAGTGCTGGGCAAAAAGGGCAGCCTGACGGCGCTGCTGCGCAGCATGGGCCAGTTGAGCCCGGAAGAAAGGCCCAAAGCCGGCCAGATGATCAACGAAACCCGGGAACAGCTCACCGCCCTGCTGGAAGAAAAGCAGCAGGCCCTCTCTTCCGCCGAAAAGGAAATGCGGCTGAAGAAGGAAGCGATCGACGTGACCGAACCCCGGGATCTGCCCGAGGTGGGTACCATCCACCCCATGCAGCTGGTGCTCAACGAAGTGCTGGATTGCTTCACCAGCCTGGGCTATAAAGTGGTGGAAGGCCCTGAAGTGGAACTGGACCACTACAATTTTGAACTGCTGAACCTGCCCAAGAACCATCCGGCCCGGGATGCGCAGGATACTTTCTATATTGATGATAACGTGGTGCTGCGCACCCACACTTCTCCCGTGCAGGCCCGCACCATGCTCACCCAGAAGCCGCCCATCCGCATCGTCTGCCCCGGCCGCGTGTTCCGTGCCGACGAAATGGACGCCACCCACAGCCCCGTGTTCCACCAGATTGAAGGGCTGGTGATCGATAAGAACATCAGCATGGGCGACCTCAAGGGCACCCTGGACGCCTTCGCCAAACGCCTCTACGGCGATGATATCGAAGTGCGCTTCCGCCCCTCCTTCTTCCCCTTCACCGAACCCTCCGCCGAAGTGGACCTGACCTGCTTTAACTGCCATGGTAAGGGATGCAAGGTGTGCAAGGGCACCGGCTGGATCGAAGTGCTGGGCTGCGGTATGGTAAACCCCAAGGTGCTGGAAATGTGCGGCATTGATTCCACGGTGTATTCCGGCTTTGCTTTCGGCATCGGATTGGAGCGTATCACCATGCTGCGCTATGGCATCAAAGACCTGCGCCTCCTCTTTGAAGGCGATCTCCGCTTCCTGAAACAGTTCAGGTAAGGGGATGGAACGGGGAGTTTCCCCAGACCCCTTCCGAAAAGCCACTCCGGAACATTGAAAAGATTTCTTCCCAACAATGTGCCGGTGAAACAGTATTGAATTGATTTGTTCGTTACACGGGGACTCAATCGTCAAAAGTGAATCTCTGCATCATCCCGGATCGGTTTTCGGGATGGGGGTGCAGGGGGAAACCCACTTTTGGCGTCAAAAGTGGGTTTCCCCCTGCTAAATAGTATTGGAGGTTCTCCCAATGAAAGTTTCGATGAAATGGCTGAAGGAATATGCGGATATTCCCATGACGGCCGAAGAATATGAAAGCCGGATGATCATGACCGGCACGGGCGTGGAAGGTACCGATTTTCTGGGCGAAGAGCTGGAAAATGTAGTGGTAGGCAAGGTGCTTACCTGCCGTGACCATGAAAACAGCGATCATCTGCACGTATGCACGGTGGACGTAGGCGAAGGAGAACCTTTGCAGATTGTCTGCGGTGCCCCCAATGTAAAAGAAGGCCTGCTGGTGCCGGTAGCCAAGATCGGCGCCAAGCTGCCCGGCGGCCATGTGATCAAAAAAGGTAAGCTGCGCGGCGTGGAAAGCCAGGGCATGCTGTGCTCCGGCCCTGAAATCGGTGTGCCGATGGAACTGTACCCCTCCGTGGGCGACGCCGGATTGCTGGTGTTCAATGAAGAATACCCCCTGGGTACGGATGTTCGCACCATTTTCGGCCTGGACGATACGGTGATCGATTTTGAAATTCTGGCCAACCGGCCGGACTGCCTGTGCGTGTGGGGCGTGGCCCGTGAAACGGCTGCTGCCATGGGCACGGAACTGAAGCTGCCCGAAATCAAGGTGCAGGAAGCGGGCGAAGACATCGCCGACTATGCCAAGGTGGACGTGCTGGAAAACGAACTGTGCCCCCGTTATGCGGCCAAAGTGCTCAAGAACGTGCGCATCGCTCCCTCCCCCGCCTGGCTGCGCCAGTACCTGCACGCCTGCGGTATGCGCTCCATCAATAACATCGTGGATATCACCAACTTCGTCATGCTGGAAACCGGCCATCCCATGCACGCCTTTGACCTGGATAAGGTGGAAGGCCGCCACATCGTGGTACGCAAGGCCAAAGCCGGCGAAACCCTCACCACCCTGGACGGCAAGGAATACGCCCTGCCCGAAACGGCGCTGATGATCTGCGACGAAGTGAAGCCCACCGGCTTTGCCGGCATCATGGGCGGCGAAGAAAGCGAAATTACCGAAAATACCAAGACCATCCTGTTCGAATGTGCGGCTTTTGACCGCACCTCCATCCGCCTGACCAGCCGTGCCCTGGGCATCCGTACGGAATCCAGCGGCCGGTTTGAACGCGGCGTGAACGAAAAGACCGTGATGGACGCCCTGCTTCGCGCCTGCCAGATGGTAAACGAACTGGATGCCGGCGACGTGGTTTCCGGCGTGATCGACGTGTATCCCAATCCCCAGAAGCCTGTAACGCTGAAGGTGAGCTGCAAGAACATCTGCATCCGCGCCGGCGTGGAAGTGGCGCCCGAAGATATGAAAAAGATCCTGGAAAAGCTGCTGTTCCAGGTGGAACTGAAGGGTGACGAAATGACCGTCACCGCCCCCGCTTTCCGCCAGGATATTGAACAGGAAGCGGACATCTGCGAAGAAGTGCTGCGCTATGCCGGTTACGACCGCATTCCCATCACCCGGCTCAAGGGCGAAAGCCCCATGGGCGGCCTGAACGAAAAGACCCGGAACCAGAAGATGCTGCGCACCCTGCTTTCCGGCATGGGCTTCTACGAAACCATGACCTTCTCTTTCATTTCCAAAAAGGCCATTGATATGCTGGGCATGCCGGCGGATGACCGCCGCAGTCAGCCTCTGATGGTGCGCAACCCCCTGGGCGAAGACACGGCCTGCATGCGGACCACCATGCTCTGCGGCTTGCTGAAAACATTGTCCACCAACATGAAAAACGGCAATGCCAACGGCCGGATTTACGAACTGGGCGCCACGTTTGACGCTATCAACCGCACGTCCGAAAATCTGCCCACCGAAACGCCCTCCCTGGCCATCGGCATGTATGGCAACGCTGATTTCTACGCCATCCGCGGCGTGGCAGAAGCCCTGCTGAATGCCAACGGCATTGCTTACCGCATTGAAAAAGCAGAAGAAAAATACCTGCATCCCGGCCGTCAAGCCAAGCTCCTCTGGGGCGATGAAACCGTGGCGGTGCTGGGCGAAGTGCATACCGATACCGCCGCAAAGTTCGATCTGCCCGGCCGTGCCTATGTGGCCGAAATGAACCTGAGCGTATTCTTCAAAGCCATCCGGCCTATGGAAACGGTGAAGTCCATTGCCCGCTTCCCCGCCGTGCAGCGTGACCTGGCCCTGGTGATGAAGGAAGAAACCCTGGTCGGCCCCATGATGGACGCCCTGAAAAACGGCTGCGGCAGCCTGCTGGAAGACATCCGCATGTTTGACGTGTTCCGCGGAGCCCAGATCGGCGAAGGCAACAAGAGCGTGGCCTTCTCCTTCACCTTCCGCTCTCCCGATCATACCCTGACGGAAGAAGAAATCACCCGCCTCACCAATAAAGCGCTGAAAATCGCCGCCGAACAGTTCGACGCCCATATCCGCGCATAAATAAAAAAATCACAGGGGATGGCCGCAAACGCGCTGTCCCCTGTTGTTTGAATGATGGAGGTTTATGCCATGGAAACCGTTCTTGGCGTTATCCGCACGGCGCTGCCGGTATTTCTGGCGCTGATGCTGGGGGTGCTCTGCCGCAAAAAGCAGCTGCTTTCCCGGGAAGGCATTGATGCGCTGAAAAAAGTGGCCGTGGATATCGGCCTGCCCTTTGTGGTGGTGGGTGCCTTTGCCACGGCGCAATACACAGTAAACAGCCTGATCTTGCCGCTGGTGGTGTTTGCAGCCGGGTGTCTGGGCTTGTTTCTGGGCAAGGTGCTGTGCAAAAAGCTAAAGATGCCCGGTACCCTTACCCCCTTCCTGATGTGCGGCTTTGAAGGCGGCATGCTGGGCTATCCCCTGTTCATGCTGCTGTTTCCCGATACCAATCAATCTGCTTTCGCGCTGATTGATCTGGGCCAGGCGTTCTTCTGCTTCACCATCTACAAAGCCATGCTGGCCGGGAAAAGCGGCAGCGCAAAGGCCATGGCCCGGGAATGCTTTTCCACGCCCGTGGTATGGGGCGTCATTGCCGGGCTTTTGCTGGGCGCCACAGGGCTTTATGGCTGGCTGAAAGGAATTGGCATTGCTTCCGTCATCGACGCCTGTACGGCCTTTATTTCCGCCCCTGTAAGCATGCTGATATTGCTGAGCGTAGGGTATGATCTGCGCATCAGCGATCTCACCCAGGCTGAAACCCTTAAAACCGTAGCCCTGCGCCTTCTCATCATGGGCGGCATGATGGGCATCATTCTGCTGGTGAACCACTTTGTTCCCTTCGTACATGTAGGCGCTCTGATCCTGGCGTTCATGCTGCCAGCTCCCTATGTGGTGCCCATCTTCGCCAACAAGCCCGATGAAAGGGAACAGGTTTCCTCTTCTCTTTCCGCCATGACCGCCGTGACGCTGATGATCTTTGCGGTGATGTGTGTGTTTGTGCAATAACTTCATAACAACAAAAAACAGCCTTTCTGCTCCTTTGCAAAAGGCTGTTTTTCTTTATTCACTTTTGTTCATACCGCCGGCAAAGCGTGTATTTGGATACAGCCTGCTGGACAGCTTCACCGCCAATGGCAAAAGAAAGAAGATCGGCAAGATAGGGGGGCAAAATGCGGTTGTACTTCACTTCCAGCACCATGTTCTGTGCATCATCAAACACGGGGATGGTGGGCACATAAGGGTTGAAAAGATCGATACTGTTCAGGCCCGTGCGCAGATGCTTATCGAAGGTAATGCGCACCTCCTCCGCCGGATGCAGATACGCTTCCCGTTCATAGTCCACAATCACAACCGGATGCAAAAGATTCGTCCGCATTTCCCGGTACACATCGCCCAGCAGTCCATAGCGGGTTCTCTGTAGCCCGGTGGGATCCCCGGCAATAATCTGCTCCGCCATTTCCCGACCGATTTCCACCGTACGCTTGGAAATAAGCGCGCCCACCTTGGTTTTGCATTCCATGAAAACTTCCGTATCTTTCAGGTTATAGATGCGGATGCGGTATTTGTTCCGGTCTTTCACACCGTCCATTTTGTCATAATAGGCATCATCAAATGCGGTGTCAAAATACAAAGAACGGATATGATAAGACCCGCCGTTTTTCACAGCGTTCTTATCCAGATGCAGCACAGGGGTCAGCACACTTTTGAGCACCCGGTACTGCATATCGGAAATGAGGAATTTCAGTTCGTGGCGAAGAGGCAGCGCCATCTTTTACGCCCCCGCTTCCATCTGGCAGGCCACCAGCGTGGCTTCGTGCACGCCATTGATTTCCAGCATATTGGACACGATGTTCACCCGGCGATCCAGCCGCACTTCCACCGTGGTTTCGCTGCCGTTGCGGGTAACGGTCTTGGAGCGTACACGGAAGTAACGCACGCTGCGACGCAGTTCGTTTTCGATATCCATCTGGGCAAATTCATCATGATGCAGCACCAGCAGATAGCCGTTGGGGCTCTGCAGCCGCTTGTAGGAAATAAGCAGCATGGTGCCGCCAATGATAACCATGGCCACCAGCGCCACCACATACACATTGGCGCCCAGCAGGATGCCCATGGTCAGCGCCCAGAACATATAAGCCGTATCCAGGGGATCCTTCACAGCGGTACGGAAACGCACGATGGACAGCGCGCCCACCATACCCATGGACAACGTAACGGAAGTTCGGATACCCATAACAATGGGGGTGGTGATCATGGTGAGCATCAGTAGCGTCAGGCCGAAGGAGGGGCTGTAGAGCACACCGCGGTAGGTTTTTTTATACACCATGGCAATCACGGAACCCACCACAAAAGCCGCCAGCAGGGCCACCAGCACGTCCACCAGCAGAATCTTTTCAAACTGGCCTTCAAACCACTGCGCAAAGGAAATTTCACCGTTAAAAATAGCGCCTATGGTCTTCAGTTCTTCATTCATGATTCTTCCTCCTTATTTTCCACTATACAATTTCTTCTGCCCATCTTCCCATACAAGATAGGGCGGTTGTTCACCGAAGTAATGGATCATTTCCGCATCGCTCAGGCCAAACTGCTGCTTCACAAACTTCCACAGGAAATGGGGACGTTTGCAAATAACGTTCCGCAGACGATCCACACGGGTTTTCCAGTAGCGTTCATAGCCTTCCGGCGACGTGGGCGAATCCACATTGATGGCCGGTTCCTTGTACTGGGCCCAGCGGCCATAGTGCATGGTCAGTTCCGGCTCGATCATGGCAACGCAAATATCCAATTCCGCCAGCATGGTATCGGTGGTGAGGGTCTGGAAAATCTGCCCCAGGCGGGTCAGGAATTTATCCCGGATTTCGTCAGATTCCATCATCTTGCGGAAGATCACGTTATTGATCTTCTGGTCACCCATACCGGCTGGCTTGAGATAGCTTCTGGGGCTTTCAAATTCGGAATTGTACAGGCCGTAGTCCAGGTCAAACAGCAGACATTTCCATTTGCTGCCCTCGCCCGGCATTTTGTAGAACATGATGTTACCGGGGTCAGAATCGCCAAAGAACATCTTCACCGCAAACCATTCGATATAGTTGTCAATGTCGATGTGATCATAGAGGTATTGCAGATCCTCCGGCCTGGTATTGGGCGACAAGGTGTCGATTTCCTTGCGCATAGCCAGGTATTCGGTGTTATTGCCCTGCACCACTTCCGAATTGGCACGAAGGATGGTGATGGCTTCCAGGGTTTCCTTGTCTTCCAGGTCCACCCCTTCAAACTGAGCGATGGAGAAGCGGTCTTTTCTTTCGCGCAGATTGTAATGCCCCCAGTAAACACCGTTCAGGTAAACCGCCACAGGCCGCCAGGCCAGGGTCATCATCACGTCCTGATCCAGATACCGGTCCACCAATCTTGTCTGGAATCCATCAGCCAGACGGGTCCACACATTATCGTTACCAGAATTGCGCAGGGTGAAGGATTTATAGAAGGTGTATTCCCGGTCGTCAAAAAGGGGATAATCGAAATACTTGGCGCCATAGGCTGCCTGCGCCCGGATTTTGAAGGATTTTTGGGGCATATCCAGGCTGTATGCACCCATCAGGTCCATCTTAATGCCCTGCGAAATGTAGGCCTCCCCGGAATCGTAGTGGAACAATTCCACATAGCCGGGCCGGTCAATTTTACCCCAGTTGCGGTACACCGGCGTTTTGAAAGGGATTTTTTCCTTGTTCACCACAGCGGTGGACGGATCGTCGTAATACTTCAGGTCCGGCGCATCGGAGAGCAAGCCGGTCTTTTCATCCCACAGTTCAAAGGGATCGCACACCAGGGATACCACGTCCATCTGATGATACTTATTGACAATGTAGGATACCGTTACCGTTTCGGAGGGCTGCATGCCAGCCTGGAAAGCCCGGGCGCGCACCACTTTGGTATCGGAAAAATCGGTCAGATCCGGACAGCCGGGATAGTAGATGAATCCGTTATCAATGGTGGGAATGGAACCGTCCAGAGTATAGCGCACCGTGGTATTGGCCGGCACATCAATGGTTACGGTTATATTGCCGTGATATAAACCGCTGGGCTGGCTGAACGTCGGCCGGGCGGAAAACCCGGAAAAACCATGGCCATTGGCCGCACCGGGCGTGGGGGCGTCGTAATAAAAAAAGCCATTGACCCCCAGCGTTCTGCCAAAGGATATATCCGTAGGAATTTCGGGCAGATAAATCTTATCCAGAATATAGCCGTTTGCATCGGAAAAGGTGATCACTTCCCCGCCGGCGCGGGCCAGGCTGAAAGAAGCGTGCAGCCTGTTGGCGTTATTGCCGGGTTCCTCCGATCCATCCAGCATAATCACCTTATATTCACCGGGAAAAATGGACGTCCCCTGCGGAAACGTCCATTTCAAGGGCCACCCGATATTATCGCTCAGCCCCCAGCCGGAAAGATCCACCGGCTGAGCGGAGCTGTTGTAAATTTCCACATAGTCACAGGCTGCCATACCTGGAAAAGGGACGATCAATGCGGAGGAAGCCATCACTTCCGTCACATACACGCCGGAATAATTGATGCCCCGCATGTACTCATCGGCCTTGGCCTTTCCCAGATCATTATTGGGATGGCCGGGGGTAGGCTCGGTATACACCTGCCATTGGGACAGGTCATCGGGGTTCAATCCCCAGCTGGTATCCTTGTCCAGGTTTCGCACCGTCACCCGATCAATCTGTTCGCCGGCCAGGGTGGTCAGCACCAGGGTTTCTTCCTGGCTGTTGATGGAAAAATTGGTATGGGGGAAACCTTTCTGATCGATGATATCCTTACCGGAGCAATACACCAGATAATAGCCGCCGGCCTTAATCACCGCATTTTCCGGAAAAATCCACTTGATGGGCTTGGAAGGATCATCGCTGAGGGCCATCATGCCCAGGCTGATATCTTCATTGCTGGCGTTATACAATTCCACCCAGTCGCTCACATCTCCATCCCCGTCCCGGCTCACAGGGCCGCGGGGAGAAGGCATAATTTCGGAAATCATCAGCTGACCGCGGGGCACATAAAAGTTTTCCTTATAGGCGGAATGACCGCCGGCGCTGTTGGGATAGCCGGGGGAATAAAGATACGTTCTTTCAAACACACCGGTTTCTTCCATCAGGGCGTAGCTTTCATCCGGGTTCATGCTGGGCAGCTGCACTTTCTGGATAATCATGCCGCCCCGGGTCAGGTACAAAGTTTCCCCTTCCTTGCCGGAAATGCGGAACTTGGCATGCATGGTGTTGCCGGGCACGTCCTTGCTGGTATCATCCGCAAACACGCAAATCCGCCCGCCTGCCGGCAGTTCCATCCCGTCCGGGAAAACAAAATAGATGCGGTCTTCCCGGTCGGACAGGCCCACGCCATCCAGAGAGATGGTTTCATTGGAGCAATTTTCCAATTCGATCCAATCGCCGAAAGCACCTCTTTCGTCCGGATAGGCGCTGGCATTGTCAGACATCACTTCGCTGATGCGGATTCCCTGCCCGGGAATCTTCCGGGAGCCTTTGGGCGCGATAATGATCAGGAAAACCAGCACGCCGATCAGCCCCAGGATCAAAGGCAGCCGAGCGCCCATTGCGCCGCCAAAGCGCCTGCGTCTTTTATGTTTAGCCACAGTTTCCTCCTTATTGCACATGCACAGCAGCATGAAACATACACTTTTCCGGCGGAACAAATATTCCACCGCATGTATTATAGCACACAATTACAAAACACAAAAGACTTATTTTATGGCAATCAAAAAAAGTTTACAAACATGCCGGCAATTGCTGTGCATAAAAAAGGGGCCGCACCTGCGGCCCGGAAAGTAAAACGGGAAATAAGGCTGAATCAACCGAATATTTTATGGAAAAACAGCACTGCTGTATATCATCCAAACCTCAACGGCACCAGCCGTATGGATTCATCAGGCTTCGGGCACCATCAGGCCCAGATCGCCGTCCTTGCGCAGATACAGCACATTGGTGCGTTCGGTTTCGATATCCACGAATACGAAGAAGGAATGGCCCAGCAGTTCCATCTGCAGGATAGCGTCTTCCACAGCCATGGGACGCACCGGGAACGTCTTGGTACGGACAATCTTGCGTTCGCCTACGCCGTACACCTGAGGATCTTCGATGAATTCAGGCACTTCTTCCTGATAAGCGTCTTCACGCAGCCGCTTTTCCAGCTTGGTGCGATGACGCAGGATCTGCCTTTCCAGCTTGGCAAGGCACCGGTCAATGGCCATAAACAGATTATCTTTGCTGGAGGATTCCGCACGCAGGGTAACCCCTTTCATGGGAACCGTGATTTCGCAGATGCGTTCATCCCTTTCCTTGCGCAGACGAACAAACATCTCCGTATCCGCTTTCAGATAGCGTTCCATGGTGGCTGTCTTTTTGAAAATGCGGTTGGAAATTCCGGGGGTGATGACCATGTTCTTGGCGGTAATGTTGGTTTTCATGGCGATTCTCCTTTCGCTAATTACTGGCCGGCACCTGCCGGCTATTCTTTTTTCCTCTCATCTTGTGTTTATAGATTTCGACACAACCTCCTCACTTTCCTGCATGGTAAAAAAATATTTTTTGTTACATGAGCAAAGGAAAAAACGACCCAAAATAACCATTACGGTTACATTTGAGCCGTTTTTGACATTACATATGTAACTTTTCTTATTCCACGCTGATCAGGTAGTAGTACAGGGGCTGGCCGCCGGAATGCACTTCCACGTCGCAATCTTCGTAAATGGATTCGATTTCATCCGCCAGAGCCTGGGCTTCCTCTTCGGTGGTATCGGCACCGTAGTAGACGGTGATCAGTCCGTCATCTTCGGTCACGATATCTTTCATCAGGGACAGGGCCACATCGTGGGTGTTATCCGCCTTGAAGGTGACCTTGCCGTTATGGAGACCGATGATATCGCCTTCATTGATGTGCATATCTTCGAATTCACTATCACGTACGGCATAGGTAATCATGCCGGTGCGCACCCGCTGGGCCGCTTCGTCCATGCGTTCCAGGTTTTCTTCCACGGAAGCATCGGGCTGGAATGCAACGGCGGCGGCAATGCCCATGGCCACGTTCTTGGTAGCCAGCACCTGCACGTTCTTTTTGGACAGCTTGGCCGCCTGCTGGGCAGCCAGAATGATATTGCCGTTATTGGGGAAGACGAAAACGGTTTCGGCATTCACGGCGTCGATGGCTTTCTGCAAATCTTCAATGGAGGGGTTCATGGTCTGGCCGCCTTCCACGATGCCGTCCACGCCCAGGTCCTTGAGGATATTGGAGAAGCCTTCACCCAGGGAAACGCTGACCATGCCGTAAGCCTTGGGCGGCTCCTTGGCAGCGGCAGCAGCCTTCCTGCGCAGGTTTTCCCGGCGCTGTTCCACCATGTTTTCGATCTTCAGGTTCACCAGCTCGCCCAGATTCAGGCCGTACTGCAGGGCCTTGCCGGGGTCGTTGGTGTGCACATGCACTTTTACCAGTTCCAGATCGCCAACCACCAGCACGCAATCGCCGATGCGGTTCAGCTGACGGCGGAAATGATCCACATCCTCTTCCTTCTTGTCTTCCTTCAGGTTCTGGATGAGGAATTCGGTGCAATAGGCAAACGTAATTTCTTCCAGGCTGTCGTGGTCATCCACGAATTCAATTTCGCCTGCATTTTCCGCCTTGCCGTCATGAATGTGCAAATCGTCCAGGTTTTCGCCCCGGAGCACAGCGGCATAGCCGGTGTACAAAAGCATCAGGCCACGGCCACCGGCATCCACCACGCCGGCCTGCTTGAGCACAGGCAGCATTTCGGGGGTGCGGTTCAAAATGGCTTCGCCGCTTTGCAAAATCACGTTGAACAGGGCGTCAAAATCATCGGGAGCCTGCTCCGCCTGGCGCACAGCATCTTCAGCGATCACGCGGGCCACCGTCAGAATGGTGCCTTCCTTGGGCTTCATAACGGCCTTATAGGCGGTATCGGCACCGCGCTTGAGCGCTTTGGCAAACAGCACAGGCGTGATCTTTTCTTCGCCTTCCAGCGCCCGGGCAAAGCCGCGGTAAAGCTGGCTGGTGATTACGCCGGAATTGCCGCGGGCACCGCGCAGGGCACCTTTGGCCAAAGCTTCGGCCGCTTCATCGGCACGGGTAAATTCTTTCTGGTTCACTTCCCGGGTGGCACTGGTCATGGTCAGGCTCATATTGGTGCCTGTATCGCCGTCCGGAACGGGAAATACGTTCAGTGCGTCCACTGCTTCGCGGTTCTTTTCCAAAAGAGCTGCGCCGGCCAATACCATTTCCGTAAACAGCAGCCCGTCAATTGCTTGTACCTGAATCAAAGGATTTTCCCTCCGTTCAATTATCGTGGTATGGGGGATCCAACCGCTCAGACGCGGATACCCTCCACATTGATATTGACGGAGCGAACCTTGACCCCCGTCATGCTTTCCAGCTTATAACGGACCACTTCCACAATGGTCTTACATACTTCAGCCACGCTGATGCCGTATTCCACAACGATGAACAGATCCACATCCAGCTGATCATTCACCATGCGAACCTGCACGCCGCGGCTGAGATTTTCCCTGCCCAGCCATTCCACAAAGCCATCCTTGGCCCGCTTGGAGGACATGGCAACGATACCATAGCATTCCAGTGCGGCGTATCCAATAACTTTCAGCAGCACCTCTTCGGAAATAAAGATGGTACCCATTTCATTTTTTACTTTACATTCCATTTGGCTAACCTCCTTAGCTGCCTTTAGACCACACAGGTCACTTGATAGTATACTTGATTTTGCCTCAGGATGCAAGCAAAGATTTTCTTTTACCGGAAAATAAAGCGTGTTTTTCAAAAATTTTCTCCTTTTTTGTATTGGTTTTTTTGTTCTCTTGTATTGTTTGCCCCAATCGTGTATAATAACAGCCAGAAAAAACACGCACCATCGGAAGGAGTTCAATACATATGAAACTGAACGCATCTGCCCTTGATCATCCGGAATGCTGGCAGCAAGGCGGTTTTTCGCTGCCGGGATACGATATTCAGGCCCTGAAAGACAAAACCCGTCAAGCCCCTGCCTGGCTGCATCTTGGTGCCGGCAATATTTTCCGCGCTTTCCCTGCCGCCGATCTGCAGCGGCTCATTCAGCAGGGGGAGTATGATAAAGGTGTCATCGTTGCCGAATGCTTTGACGGCGAAATCATTGACAAAGCCTATCTGCCTTTTGATTGCCTGTCCCTCCTGTGCGTGCTCAAAAGCGATGGCACGGTGGATAAGCAGGTGATCGCAAGCGTTACGGAAGCCCTGCGCTGCGACGGCAAAAATCCAGCCCATGATGAACGGCTGATGGATATCCTGGCTGCTCCTTCCCTGCAGATGGTATCTCTCACCATCACAGAAAAAGGCTATGCTGTCAAAAACGCCCAGGGCGATATTCTGCCCTTCATTGAAGCCGACCGCAAGGCAGGCCCAACCAAAGCCGCTTCCACCATGGGCAAACTGACCGCCGGGCTGTACCGCCGTTTCCGGAAAAATGCCGCGCCCCTTTCACTTGTCAGCATGGATAACTGCTCAGGCAACGGCGATAAACTGAAAGAGGCTGTTTTGTGCATAGCCATGGGCTGGGCTCAGAACGATCTGGTGGACGGTGCTTTCCTCACTTACCTGATGGACGGCAGCAAAGTAGCTTTCCCCATCTCCATGATCGATAAAATCACGCCCCGGCCCGATGCCAATGTGGCAAAGATGCTCAAAGACAGCGGCTTTGAAGATGTGGAAACCATCATTACCGAAAAAAACACCTACACCGCTGCTTTTGTCAATGCGGAAGAAACGGAATATCTGGTGGTGGAAGACAAGTTTCCTGCCGGCCGGCCGCCCCTGGAAAAGGCAGGCATTTATTTCACGGATCGGGAAACGGTGGACAAAACCGAAAAAATGAAGGTGTGTACCTGCTTAAATCCCCTGCACACGGCGCTGGCGATCCTTGGTTGTCTCCTGGGTCACACCAGCATCTGCGGCGAAATGGCGGATGAAGAGCTGAACAAACTGGTGCACCGTCTGGCCTATCAGGAAGCCATGCCGGTGGTGGTGAACCCCGGCATCCTCTCCCCCGAAAAATTCGCCGGGGAAGTGCTGGAAAAGAGGCTGCCCAATCCCTTCATGCCCGATACGCCCCAGCGCATTGCCACCGATACCTCCCAGAAACTGCCCATCCGTTTTGGCGAAACCATGAAAATGTATCAAGCCCGGGAAGATCTGAACCTTGCCGACCTGCAGGTGATTCCCTTTGTGCTGGCAGCATGGCTAAGGTACCTGATGGCCATCGACGATACCCTCACGCCCTTCCCCCCCAGTTCCGATCCCCTGCTCAGCCAGGCACAGGAAATGACCGCTTTCCTCCAGATCGGCCAAAGGGTGGACAAAGAACAACTGCAGCCCATCCTCTCCCGCAGCGATATTTTCGGCCTGAATGTGTATGAAACGCCTCTGGCCGATACCATCACCCACTGGCTGAACAATATGCTGCAGGGCAAGGGGGCCATCCGAAACGCCCTGAAGGAACTGCTGGCCTGACGGAGGAAAAACATGCTGAAAAACAGAACGCTGGGTTCCCTGCTGGAAGAGTCCTCCATCGCTCAGATTGCGCCTAACGCCATCCGGAACCGGAATCTTTCCAAAGAAGAATTTTATTCCTGGACACTGCAGGAAATTGCGGACAAAATGGGCTGGCGCTGCCTGGAAAGAAGCTTCACCCGGCTCTTCAAAGCAGCGGAAGGGGAATACTATTATCCCCTGTATTCTGATGCGGAATGTGAACAGGAACCGGCTAAAAAGGGCACCAATATCGTCTATCTTCCCTGCGATGACCGGGCGGCAGATGCGCGTCCCTTTATTCTTCTGGTGCCCGGCGGCGGCTTTGTGAATGTGTGGAACCTGACCGAAGGCTGGCCGGTGGCTCAACTGTTCAACGAACTGGGGTACCATGTATTTGTGCTTACCTATCAGGTGGGCGTGGAAGCAGCCGCCGTGAAAGCCATGGACGATTTTGCCCGGGCCATGGAGCTGATCGCCGCCCGCAAGGACGAATTCCGTGTGAACCCGAACCGCTACATCACCTGCGGCTTTTCCGCCGGGGGCTATCTGGTGTGCCTGTGGAACACCGAAAAAGGGTATCCGGCTTTCCGCCTGCCCAAACCCCAGGCCTGCTTCCCCATTTATCCCTGCACGTCCTATCGCCTGATGAATGATGAGGAATGGGATGATAATGAGGACAAGGATACCTTTGCCATGTCCGGCGTGGGCTGCAGCATGCAGGAAGCCTGCAACAGCTGCTTCGAAATCCCCGCCCATGTGCAGAATTTTCCGCCCACCGCCCTTTTCGCCACCGCAGAAGATGATCTGGTGGACCCGGAACATTCCAGAACCCTTGCCCGGGCTTTGGAAAACGCCGGCATCCCCTGCCGTCTGGAAATCGGCCCCACCGGCGGCCACGGCTTTGCCGACGGCATCGGAATGTGCATGGAGGGCTGGCCGGAAAGAGCCATCCGGTGGTATGAGAGTTTGTAATCGTATGCTGTGAGATGGGGAGACCCTTCGTGGGGTTTCACCCCACACCCCACAAGGGACAGCGTCCCTTGACCCATCCCCCGGACACAGGCGTGAACACTTCCACGCTGTTTTCCCGATGGAGCAACATGCATGAAACGCTTTGCCATGGATGATGAATTATTTCAGTACAAACAAGGTGGCATAATAAAAAAAGGCTGCGGTACTGCTGCACGTCCACGGACTGGCGGTGGAACACCGCCTGCC